>CALFBW010000278.1 GCA_937951415.1 uncultured Chitinophagales bacterium
AGTCCGGGTATGTCGTTTTTATTTCCTTGACCAAATTCAAAACACCCGCAGAATGGCCATGCGCCGTATCCACTACAATGACATCGACCTTTGCAGCCATCAATGCCTGAATACGGGCATGTGTATCTTTCGCTACACCCACGGCCGCACCAGCCAGTAATCGACCTTGCGAATCTTTCGCCGCTTCGGGGTATCGCTCGGCCTTTTCAATATCCTTGATCGTAATTAGTCCCTTCAAGTGACCATTGTCATCGACCAATGGAAGTTTCTCAATGCGATGCTTTTGTAGAATAGATTTAGAGTCTTCCAAAGTCGTTCCTATAGGCGCCGTAACCAAATGGTCCTTGGTCATTACGTCTGCGATTTTTTGTTCAAAATCGGTAACAAAACGAAGGTCACGGTTGGTCAAAATTCCCACCAATTTTCCATCCTGCGTAATAGGAACTCCCGAAATTCGATATTTCGCCATCAAAACCTCTGCTTCATGCAAATAGTGATCGGGAGATAAATGAAAAGGTTTTTTGATCACGAAATTCTGTGAGCGTTTCACCCGATCTACTTCTTCCGCTTGTGCAGCAATCGACATGTTTTTATGAATAATCCCAATGCCACCATTGCGCGCCATGGCAATTGCCATCGCAGATTCAGTAACTGTATCCATTCCTGCACTGATCAAAGGAATTGCTAAACTGATTTTTTTGGTCAGTTGAGTCTTCAAGCTTACCTGATGTGGTAAGATATCTGAAAAGGCGGGCAAGAGCAAAACATCATCAAATGTTAAGCCTTCGTATAACAATTTTTCCATAAGATATTGTACTAGGAATGAATTGCACGCAAAAGTAAGCATTGCCTTTCAAACGCCTTTTTAGCTAAGTAACTGCTATGTTAAGTTTACATTTACTTTCGATCAATTTTAGGACGACCTTTTTGAAAGGTTGTATTATTGAACTCACTTTTGAGCACAGTAATAAATGAGTAAAAACAGTCAAAGTGGCCTTGATATAAATCTGGGAAACGCGTGTTCGAAAGATGCCTACGCTTGGGCGAAAAAAACCTTTGCCAACAGAGATGAAAAAGCAGGGGCGAATGCTTCGAAAGTTGATGGCGGTTTTTCCAACCTACTGCTTTTTGGAAACCAACGCATCGGAATCGGATCGGACGGTATTGGAACCAAGATCGAACTAGCAGAAAGAACAGGCATTTACAACACCATCGGTTTCGACCTCATGGCAATGGTCGTTGATGACTTAGCTACCGCTGGACTAGAGCCTACCAACCTGTCGAATATTCTTGATGTCGATGTACTCGACCAAGAGATTGTAAATCAATTAATGAGCGGTCTACATGATGCAGCAAATTTTGCGGGTGTATCTATTACTGGTGGGGAAATTGCAGAACTCGGAAACCGCATTGGAGGTTACGGCGATAAAATGCACTTCAATTGGTGTTCAACAGCCATCGGTGTATTGCCGAATAATTTGGAGCAAGGAATTGACGGTTCAGCAATCGAAGCAGGTGATCTAGTGATTAGTTTACAAAGCCACGGTTTTCGAAGCAACGGCTTTTCTGCATTGCGAAGAATCATGCAAAAATCATTTGGAGATAAATGGCATTCAGAGCCCTATTCGGAAACAAAGACCTGGGGACAAATTTTGCTAACTCCATCACTGATTTATTCTCCACTCATCAATCAATTAATAAAAGACGATCTCTTTCCTACTGGAATTGTACACATTACAGGGGGAGGAATAGAAGATAATTTTCAACGGCTGTTGAAGGTCAACCAGCTCGGGGCGGAATTGACCAATTTGTTCGAACCGCTTCCAGTAATGGAGAGAGTTGTTTCTCTTGGAAAGGTTCCCAGGGATAAAGCGTATTTATATTGGAACATGGGCAATGGGATGTTGTTGACCTGTAAGGAAAAAGATGCCGCCGCCATATTGGAAACTGCTGCGAGTAAAAAGTATGCCGCTAAAATAGCAGGAACCATAAGCAAGAATTCAAAAATTCAGCTAGAAGCTTAAGATAAGATGAAGCAAATGACCACCATCCAACTGTTTAATAAAGATCATGTGTCAGATGCGAAGGGACACAAAATTGAGGCGGCTAGCAACAAGCAATTAAAAATAAATACGGGAGCGGTGAAGCGTACAAAGATCTATTCGATCTCCGTTCCTTTAGAAGCTGATCAATTACAAGATTTTGCAGAAAAATGTTTGCAAGATACTGTCACAGAAAATTATTTATTAAACGAATTTTATTTAAATAATAAATACAAGTCCTTCATTGGTGTAGCGAAACTTTCGGGTGTTACCGACGATGAAGGGATTTGTGTCCAGACGACCTTGTCTGATTTTCTCAATACTGACATGGACGTTCTTACGCAAAAAATATTTAGTCAAGAACTCTTTTATTTTGAAAATGCACTAGGAGAGCAGGAGCTAGAAACAATAGCGAAACGCTTATTGGGCAATCCTCTCATTAATCATTTTACTTATGGGAAAATAGACAATGATTTTGATTACAAAGTCTTTGTGCCTGAAGTGCAATTAGCCACCAGTGAATCGGTCAATTTTATCAATTTAGATTTGACCGACGAAGAACTAGTACAGCTTTCTAAAACCAAAGTTCTTGCCTTGAACTTAGCGGAAATGAAAGCGGTGCAAGCACATTACGCTGAAGAAGAAAATATTAAAAAACGAGAAGCCTTAGGCTTACCCGCACAGCCCAGTGATTGTGAATTAGAGGTGTTGGCACAAACCTGGTCGGAACATTGTAAGCACAAGGAATTCAATGCCGTCATTCATTACAAAGACGAACAAAGAGGCATAGAAAAAACGATCACTTCACTTTTTAAAACTTACATTAAAGGGGCCACGGACAAAGTCAGCGAAAGCTTAAAAAAGAATGGAAATGATTGGCTAATAAAAGTGTTCTCCGACAATGCGGGAGTAGTGCGAGTGAATGACGATCATTTATTTGTTTGGAAAGTAGAAACGCATAATTCACCTTCGGCTTTAGATCCTTACGGCGGTGCGATTACTGGAATTTTAGGGAACAATAGAGATCCTTTAGCGACGGGTATAGGCGGTGCGCGTTTATTATTTAATACAAATGTACTTTGCTTTGGTCCTCCGAATTACGATAAGGAATTATTGACGGGGCAGTTGCATCCGCAAAGAATTATGGAAGGCGTTCGAAACGGTATTGAGGACGGCGGAAATAAATCAGGTGTTCCTACCGTAAATGGAAGTATCGTTTTTGACGAACGCTACAGTGGTAAACCACTAGTTTACTGCGGAACGGGTGCTTTGATGCAGCACGACTATCTCGGAAAAAATACTTGGGAGAAAAACATTGATGCGGGTGATGCTATTTTGATGGCAGGCGGACGCGTAGGGAAAGACGGTATCCACGGAGCTACCTTTTCTTCTATCGAAATTGATGAACATTCGCCCATGTCGGCCGTGCAGATTGGTAGTCCGATTATGCAAAAGAAAATGGCGGACTTTATGATCAAAGCTTGTGAAAAAGGTTTGATTAAATGCAGCACGGATAATGGTGCCGGTGGTCTTTCTTCTTCGATTGGTGAGTTAGCGCTTCTCAGTGGTGGTGCACAAGTGCAATTGAAAAATGTTCCCCTGAAATATGCGGGACTGGAGCCTTGGGAAATTTTCGTTTCGGAGTCCCAGGAACGTATGACTCTAGTAGTTGAATCCGATAAATTGGCAGCTACTTTTGAACTGGCAGAACATTTCGAAGTGGAGCTTTCGAATATTGGGACTTTTACTGATACTGGGAATTTGGAAATTCTTTATGGAGATAAAAAAATAGCCTATTTGGATATGCACTTTTTGCACGAAGGGGTTCCACAAAAGATAATGGAAGCACATTGGATTCCTCCGCAGCTAGAAGAACCTGAATTACCTGCTTTTGATTTCACCGATGTTTTATTGCAATTGCTGAAAGCCGATAATATTTGCTCTCGGGAATCGGTCATCCGACAATACGATCATGAAGTAAAAGGGAAAACTATTCTAAAGCCCCTCATGGGAAAGAAGGGACTTGCTCCACAAGATGCTGCCGTAATGCGCTTTGATTTTAATAACTATGAAGGCGTAGCGATCTCCAATGGAATTCTTCCGCGCTATGGAGATATTGACGCTTACGAAATGTCGGCGGGAGCCTTCGATGAAGCAGTGCGACAAATCATTTCGGTAGGAGGAAGTCTGCCGAATTTAAGTCCTAAGGACGATCTTTTTTGGTCAGTAAATGATAATTTTTGTGTACC
>CALFBW010000279.1 GCA_937951415.1 uncultured Chitinophagales bacterium
GTAATAAAAAAAAATAGCGCCCTGAGATTCTCAAGACGCTACTGCTAATTTTATGGATCAAGGAATAAACGATTATTCCAAATCGATACAAAGTTCAATAATATAGTTATCTACAACTACTGCGTAAGTGCGAAAGACTTCTTCTCCCGCTGTAAGCTCTCCAATCACGAAGGATGAACCATCTCTGGCTTTCCCGTCATGCTTGTGCGTAAAAGAGGCATCAGGATGGCTTTCGAAGAAAGCTTCTAAAGCACGAACAACAGCTTCTTTGTTCATTGTTTCCTCTTTTTCCAGTAAACTAACCACGACTTCTTCTCCTAAGATTGTGGGTAGCTCACTAAGGTCGGAAGTTGTAAATGCTTGATTAAGAGACTTAAGTGCTTCTCCTTGTGCTATTGCACTTAAAGTGAAGCTTGTTAACAGTATGAATGTCAGTAATATCTTAGCTATATCTTTCATGGCCAAGTGTTTTAGTACACCATTAAGATAGCATAATGTAGCAGTGGATTAATATGCGTTTCAGAAAATACCTCAAATGTTTAGCTTTGCGACATGAATAAAAACCGTCGTGTAGCGCTTGTAATCTTGGATGGATGGGGTCTGGGGCTCGTTCCAGATGCTGATGCCATCAAGAAAGCGAAGACTCCCTTTTTTGATAAAATGATGCGAGAAGAAAGCCACGCGACACTAGTGACCTATGGAAAGGAGGTCGGTTTGCCAGATGGTCAAATGGGAAATTCGGAAGTAGGACATCTAAATATTGGCGCTGGTAGAGTGGTCTATCAAGACCTATTACGAATCAACAACTCTATTGCAGAAGGTTCCTTCTATGAAAATGCTGTTTTGAAAGATCTCATCGCAGCTGCTAAAACGAACGGAAAAAAGCTGCATTTGATAGGTTTGCTGAGTGATGGAGGCGTGCACTCGCACATTGAGCACTTGAAAGCACTAGTGAACTTGTTAGAGGCAGAGTCAATGAGCGAATCCTTCATCCACGCTTTTATGGATGGACGCGATACAGATCCAAAGGGTGGTATACAATATCTTGAAGAGCTCCAACAGCATCTGAAAGGGAAATCTACTCAAGTAGCTTCCATCATCGGTCGTTATTACGCGATGGATCGAGATAATCGTTGGGAGCGCATCAAGTTGGCCTATGACCTCCTGGTGAGGGGGGAGGGAAAAGCTTCTAAGAATTTGAACGAGAGCCTAAAAGCTTCTTATGAGGCTGAAGTTACCGATGAATTTGTATTGCCTCATTTTATGGCAGACCAAGAAGGTCATCCGATTGCCACTATCGAAGAGGGAGATAGTGTTTTGTTTTTTAATTTCAGAACCGATCGTCCTCGTCAATTGACCGCAGCTTTAAGCCAGCAGGATTTTCCCGAACAGGGCATGAAGAAGTTAGAATTGCATTTTGCCACGATGACCAGCTATAATTCGGAGTTTCAAGGACTAAATATCGTCTTTCCTGAATCTAAATTGAAAAACACTTTAGGAGAAGTCGTGGCCTCAAGTGGACGTACACAATTGCGTGCAGCAGAAACAGAGAAATATCCACATGTAACTTTTTTCCTTTCAGGAGGAATTGAGAAAGTTTTTGAAGGGGAGCATCGGATAATGGAACCTTCCCCCAAGGTGGCAACTTACGATTTGCAACCCGAAATGAGTGCTCCAGCCTTAGCAGAGAAAGTAGCAACATTTATTAAAGAAAAATTGCCAGACTTTGTGGTCTTGAATATCGCCAATCCTGATATGGTGGGGCATACTGGTGTCTTTGAGGCAGTAGTGAAAGCTGTGGAAACGACGGATAAAGCTTGCCAATTAGTAGCTGAAACCGCTCTAGAAAAAGATTACCTAGTGATTGTAATTGCCGATCATGGAAACGCTGATTTTATGGTTTTACCTGATGGAAGACCCCATACAGCTCATACCACCAACTTAGTTCCGATGGTGGTGCTAGATAAAAATCAAAAATGGAAGGTGAGGAATGGAAAATTGGCTGATATTGCGCCTTCTATTTTGCACCTAATGCAGATTGAAAAACCCGCGGAAATGGATGGTAAACAGCTCATTTACGCCGAAAATGACGATAAAATGGATTTACTGCCTTTGTTGAAAATTGCCTTGTCGGAAGATATTGGCAATGGAGATCACAGTTCTCTGGCTTGTATTCCCGCTGATGCTGTGGGAAAAGCTCGCCTGTTAATTAAAGATGACGGTGTGTTAGCAGGGGTGGACTTAGCCAAGATTATTTTCGAATTGGTAGATCCTGAAATTGAAATGGAGATTTACATTTCTGATGGGGCAGAAGTTCAAAAAGGCGATGTCGGTTTTATTGTGACAGGGAAACGCCAGTCGCTATTGAAGGCAGAACGTTTGGTTCTTAATTTCATGCAACGAATGAGCGGAATTGCTACCAAAACGAAAGAATTTGCAGAGCTAGTGGCAGGGACGAAAGCACGCGTTTTAGATACTAGAAAAACAACTCCAGGATTGCGTCAAATTGAAAAATGGGCGGTTCGCATCGGTGGAGGCCACAATCACCGTATGGGATTGTATGATATGATTATGCTCAAGGACAACCACGTCGATTTTGCAGGAGGCATTCCTCAAGCAGTAGCTAAAACACGCAAGTATTTGGCGGATAATAATTTGGACATTCGTGTTGAATTAGAGGTTCGAAATGAAGAAGAGTTGAAGCTGGCCTTAGAAACGGGTGGCGTTGATCGCATTATGTTGGACAATTTTAGTCCAGATAGAATCAAAAACGTCATCGATAGCATTCCAGAGGGAGTTGAAGTGGAAGCTTCTGGAGGAATAACTAGAGAAACCATCAGAGCCTATGCGGAGACAGGCGTCGATTTTATTTCTGTAGGTGCACTTACCCATAGCTACCGTAGCATGGACATCAGTTTGAAGGCAATTGATCCAGCTTAGAACTGCGCTTGCTAATACTTCTCTTTAACTGTGAAGGATATCCTTATCATTTTAGTGACAAAAAACTGATTGTCAAGCCAAAGAGGAGTACTTTTTTTAATAAAAAAAAGAATTGTAGTAACTTCGCACCGCCAATTTGAAGTCGGATTAACAACGCCTCCCAGTATTTAGTCTTCAGGTGCCTTTTATTCACTATAAAAGGTGAACGTCTTGTATAGAGCAAGGCGATAAACAACATTAGTAGAATATCCATAAAATAATCCAAAACTATTCAATAAAAAATTTATGAAAAAACTCTCCTACGCCCTGATGGCCGTACTATGCTTTTGTGCTTTGAGCATGAGCATTGATGCGCAAGATCGATGTGGCTCAGATGAATTAATGGAAACCTTGATGATGGATGCCGAATACATGGCTCATCACAAAGAATGGGCAAAAA
>CALFBW010000280.1 GCA_937951415.1 uncultured Chitinophagales bacterium
ATACGAGATCCTTGGTCGAAGCTCGATTTCTTAGATACTTTTTTATTGAATGATAAAAGCATTAAAAAGCAGCAAAATTACGAGCAAGATGTTCTCAATAAATGCGATCGTGTAACGGCTACTAGCTATTCTATGCCCGAAATGTTGATGCCTTTTGAACAGGACAAATTTCGCCCTATTCCCAATGGTTACGACAAAGAAGATTTTATTGGCAAGATCGAAGAAGAAACTACCAATTTCACCATTTTTCATGCAGGTCTTTTAAATGATTTACGCGATCCCAAACACTTCTGGCAAGCCTTGGCCGATATCTGTACTGAAGATCCTGTATTTGAAGAAAAACTCAAAATACGTTTAGTTGGCGTAGTTGATCCTGTTGTTAAATCAAGTGTAGAGAAGCATCCAATATTAAAGGACAAATTGGAGATTGGTGCTTACATGAGCCACAAAGAAGTACTGGAAGCTTATCATCAAAGTGCGCTCCTACTTTTATTGGTTAACAACTCTCAGAATGCTCGGGTAAATATTCCCGGAAAACTCTTTGAATTAATGGCCAGCAAGAAGCCGATTATCGGGCTAGGAGAACCTAGTTGTGATGCGGCTTCCATTGTTCGAAAAACGGAAAGTGGAAGCTTTTGCGCCTACAATGACGAAGCAGGCATTAAAAGTGCACTAAAGCAATACTTTCAAGCGTTTTTACAGGGAGAAAAGGTGACTTCTAAAGAAATTGAAAAATACAGCCGTTCTTCCTTAAGTCAAGAGTTGGCGGTGGTACTAGATGAGCTAAGTACACAGCATAAAGTTTAAAAATAATGGACATCAAATTCGGGATATTGGGTTGTGGTTATGTAGCGCAAAGACACGCGCAGCATATCAATGCACATCCTCATGCTCAGCTCATTGCTGTTCACGACATCGATACTGAGAAGGGAGTCCAATTTGCCGAACGATTCGAAACGCAGCATTTCCCTTCTTCCGAAAAACTCCTAGCACAAGACTTAGACATTGTCGCTATTTGCACACCCAACGGAGATCATCATGTATCTTCTTTAAAAGTTCTAGCAGCCAATAAACATTGCTTGGTGGAAAAACCCATGTCTATTAGCAAGGTAAACTGCGAGTCAATGATCGCCGCCGCCATGCAAGCGAGTCGTCATTTATTTATTGTTAAACAAAATAGATACAATCCTCCTGTACAAGCAGTAAAGCAATTATTAGAAAATAGAAAACTCGGAAAAATCCTGAGCGTTAATGTCAATTGTTTCTGGAATAGAAATGAACAATATTATGCGCAATCTTCTTGGCGAGGAACTAAGTCCTTGGATGGAGGATGTTTGTTCACACAATATTCACACTTTGTAGATATTCTTTTTTACCTGTTTGGCGATATTGAAAGTATAGCTGGAAAATGCGACAATTTTAGCCATCAAGGCATCATTGAATTTGAAGACGCTGGCAATGTCCTATTTAAATTCAAAGAGTCAAAAGCTTTAGGAAATTTGAGCTTTACCATTTCTTCCTTCCAACAAAACATGGAAGGTTCTATTTGCATTTTTGCAGAAAATGCCACCATCAAAATCGGAGGGAAATATTTAAACATGATCGATTATCAAAAAACCGATGGTTTTGATATTGATGATTTACCCAGCTCTGGCCCCGCAAATAATTATGGTTTTTATGAAGGCTCTATGTCTAATCACGATAAGGTCATTCACAATGTTGTAGAAACCTTAAATGGTAGAGCTCGAATTATGACCAATGCCATGGAAGGCATGAAAGTGGTGGAAATCATTGAAGACATGTATGCCAAAATGAAAAGCTAATCGCGATGAGTTTTCTTGTTTTTTAATAAATAAATAAGCGCAATGAAAAAGAACAAGAGCATTATTTTTCTTGGTTCAAAGGACATAGGTTTCGACTGTTTATCCTATTTAATTCAAAAAGCTTCAGCATTGAATCTGGAAATTAAGGGAGTGTTGACCAAAGTAAACGCCTTAAGTAGTTCTGCTAAAAATATTCCTGCACTTTGCGCTGAAAATCAAATTCCTGTTCTGGAAAATCTAGAAGCCTTATGGAAAGAAGAAGCGGTAGATTTTCTGTATTCCGTTCAGTACCACAAAATTTTAAAACAAAAGCACATCGACAAGGCCCGCGTTGTTGCTGTTAATTTACACATGGCTCCTTTACCTGATTACCGAGGTTGCAATCAATTTTCTTTTGCGATTATAGATGAAGCAGAAGAATTTGGAACAACGATTCATCAAATGTCAACCAAGATCGACGGAGGTGCCATTTTATTTGAAGATCGTTTTTCCATCAGTAAAGAGATATGGGTCAAAGAGCTACATGCGAAAACGGTCAATGCTTCCCTGGAGTTATTCAAGACTAGCCTAGCTCATTTAGTGCAGGGAAATTACTCACCTGTAGAGCAAGCTTCCTACTACAACAGCCGCTCCAGTTCCTTTCATTTCAGAAAAGATATTGAAGCCGCGAAATGCCTGTCCTTAGATTGGTCGAAGCGGCGACTCGAACGCCACATTCGTGCCTGCTATTTCCCGCCGTTTGAACCTCCTTATTTTAACTTGGGTGGCAAGCGCGTCTATGTGCAAGTCGAGGATTCTAAGGAGAAATAGTTTTTCGAGAATTGAAGCTTTTCTATGAAAGCGCTCTTGCTCCACTTTCTAGGGAAATACAAGGAGAATGGGAAGCCATAAAAGTCGTAATTCAAGACAGAAGCCGCTATATTTGCAAGCCTTTTGGCAACTGACAACATGGTAGATCACGGACTTCTTCAAAGATTACACGACAAAAAAGCCTCCCTCGCCGTCGTAGGGCTCGGATATGTGGGTTTGCCCATTGCCTTAGAGTTTGCAAAACATTTCCATGTTATAGGATTTGACATTAGCGAAGAGCGTCTCGAATTGATGCGCCTTGGAATGGACCCTAGTCGAGAACTGTCGCCCAAAGAATTTGAAGGACGAGACATTGAGTTTACAGCTTCTCCCGAAAAACTAGCTGAAGCAAGTTTCTACGTGGTAGCCGTTCCTACTCCTGTTGATCGTCACAAAGTACCTGATTTGCGCGCACTGCGATCGAGTAGCGCCTCCATTGGTCCCGGGCTCGAGCAAGGGGATTATGTAGTCTATGAAAGCACGGTTTATCCAGGCTGTACGGAAGAGGATTGTGTACCAATTCTCGAAGAGCTGTCTGGCTTAAAAATGGGCCCTGGTTTCAAAGTAGGCTACTCTCCTGAGCGAATCAATCCAGGAGATTTGGTAAACACCTTGACGAATGTGGTGAAGATCGTTTCTGGTTCGGATGCGGAAGCCTTGGAAGTGGTTGCTCAAGTATATGAAACCGTTATTAAAGCAGGTGTGCATCGCGCGGCCTCGATCAAAGTTGCCGAAGCGGCCAAAGTGATTGAGAACACACAACGCGATTTGAATATTGCTTTGATGAACGAACTCTCCATGATCTTTGACCGCATGGGCATCAATACACACGATGTTATAGAGGCAGCAGGGACCAAGTGGAATTTCATGAAATACTATCCCGGACTAGTAGGCGGACATTGCATTGGTGTCGATCCCTATTATCTCACTTACAAATCGACCGAACTTGGCTACAAACCTGAGGTCATTTTGAGTGGAAGGCGAATCAATGATCATTTAAGTTCCTACGTGGCCAAGCAAGCGATTCAAATGATTATTCGCACCGGTAAAAACATTTCGAAGGCTCGCCTTTTGGTGATGGGCATTACTTTCAAGGAAGACGTGAGTGATATTCGCAATTCAAAGGTGGTTGACTTAATAAAAGAGTTACAGAGCTATAGCTTACAGGTAGACATCACCGATCCGTATGCCTCGGTGGAAGAGCTGCAACATGAATATGGTTTGGACTTGGTCATGGAACCGGGTAGCGATTATGATTGCGTAGTGGTGGCTGTGAAGCACAAACAATACCTTGCATTAGACGAAGCCTATTTCAAAAGCATTTCTGCGGAGCGTGGCGGCGTAATTGACATCAAAAGCATTTATTTAGGAAAAATAAATGAGCTGGATTACTGGACTTTATAGTACTGGTTTCTAATAAAAAAATGGTCTTTTCGTTCTTGAGCAAAGACTTATAAAGGCATTCCAAAAAACCGATTTATGAAAGTAAGTACGAGTCAGCCGAAGATTCACATGGTGGATTTGCAAACGCAATATGAACGTATCCGTCCACAAGTAGAAGCAGGTTTCGCAGAGGTAATCGCGAAGGCGGCCTTTATTGGTGGTCCGCCCGTTCGTGCCTTTGCAGCAAACTTGGCAGATTATCTGGGAGTGAAACACGTAATTCCTTGCGGGAATGGAACCGATGCTTTGCAAATCGCGATGATGGCGCTGGATTTACAGCCCGGCGATGAGGTCATAACTGTGCCCTTTACATTCGTTGCTACTGCTGAAGTTTGCGCACTTTTAGGTTTGCAGTTAAAATTCGTAGACATAGATCCCGAGACTTTTGTGATGGACCCGAAAGCGCTAGAGGCAGCCATTACAGAGAAAACAAAATGCATTGTTCCTGTTCATTTGTATGGACAGGCGGCTAATATGGAAGCCATAAATGCAGTTGCTAATGTTAGGGGAATTCCTGTTATTGAAGATAATGCGCAAGCTATCGGTGCAAATGTAAAATTGGGCGATAAATGGGTCAAGACAGGTGCTGCTGGAACCATTGGTTGCACTTCTTTTTATCCTTCAAAAAACCTAGGAGCTTACGGCGATGGTGGAGCGATTTTCACCAATGATGATGCATTGGGTTTGAAAATAAAAGCCATTGCCAATCACGGTCAAAAAGAGAAATACAAGTCAGAATGGGTGGGTGTTAACTCGCGCTTAGACAGTTTCCAGGCAGTGGTATTGAATGCAAAATTGGAACTCTTAGATAAATTTAGTGAAGAGCGTCAAGCAGTGGCTGCTTTTTACGATGCAAAATTCGAATCACATCCGAAACTCACGATTCCAGTTCGCGCTCCTTGGAGTACACACGTTTTTCATCAGTACACCCTTATCTATTCAGGTGATCGAGATGCTTTGCGCGAGCGCTTGTCAGAGCAGGGCATTCCTAGCATGGTTTATTATCCAATTCCGATACACCAAATGCCTGCCTATCAAAAACTGAACGTACAAGTTGGTGATTTAAGTCAGTCAGAGCAATTGGCCAAGCAGGTTATTTCTCTGCCAATGCATACGGAATTAAAGTCTGAGCACTTGGAATATATAGCGGAGACAGTTTTGAGACTGTGCTAGAAGTTGATCAATAAAAATTCACTTTACATAACAAATAATGGGTTGGAAAGCATCAATGATTTTAATAAATAAAGTTTCGAAAGATCGAAATCGTTTATTAAATCTGATGCCATATGTCTTAAAATCCACGGAGCAATCTGAAACCTTGGAAACGGTCATAATGCCCGATGAACAAAACTTCTACCTAGGAGAATTCGAAGGGAGTACTATTATTTGTGATTTTGGACTACCCTTCGAATTCTACTCAGAAGAGCTCTCAAAATTTGAAGGCGATTTAATAGAGCATTTTCCAGATTCAACAATTATTGCCCTCAGCTTGATAAGCACTGTAAATCATTACGGCTTTGCAATTATTGAAAATGGAGAAAAGGCAAGAGTCAAAGTTGGAGATTCTAGCGATCCAGTGGCCTTCGAATTTGGAGAATCAAGTCGGGAGGAAATAGCCTTACAAAAAGATTCTAGAATCGATGAAAATGGCAGCAGGATTTTCAACTTCGAGGGGGAGCAAATAACGGAAGACTGCCTTGGCGAGGAATATGTTTTTGAAATTTCTAAAAGAATCTTTGGCTTTAGCCTTAACGGCCCTGAATCCGATGAACTGCTCTTCGAAACTCAACTGACGAGCTACTTAAAGTCCTGATTCCAATTCCAATAAATAGAACTAGTTCAAGTTATAGGGATCACATCAAAGCCCACTGAAAACAGAAAGAACATTACGAAAATGTGCCAACGAAAGCCCCAAACCATTTTATAGGCTTCTTTAAAACGTCAATGACAAAATTCTCTTTGTAGTAATCCTTCCTCAGTAATTTTGGCAGGCTTAAAATAAAACTCAAAACACATTGAGCTAGACCAATTCCCAAGGCTAATAATCCCATCAATTTATTTTGCGGATACCCTTTTATTTGAAGAAATTTCTTCCCCATCATAAAGGATGATCTCAGAAACCACTTAACATTCATTT
>CALFBW010000281.1 GCA_937951415.1 uncultured Chitinophagales bacterium
AAATAAGCACTGCAATGGTTTTTCTCGTAAAAGCTTTGCGTCTATAATTCGATTTCTTTGAAAAAGAATAAGAAATAAACAAAACCTGTGGAAACTTCTTTTCCTTGACTTTCAAAAAGAAATCGCCCTCTCATAAAGAGGGCGATTTTACTTTACTGGAGCGAAAGACGAGACTCGAACTCGCGACCCCAACCTTGGCAAGGTTGTGCTCTACCAACTGAGCTACTTTCGCTTTTATCAGATTGGAATGCAAATATACAACACTTCATTTCAACTATCCAAAAGCTCTGCCGCATTATTTATCCACAATCCCTGAAAAGATCAGCTATTCTTTTGCGATAAATTCTTTCAACTCCTTCAACTTCAACAAAGCTTCTATCGGCGTTAAGCGATTAATGTCTATAAAATCAAGCTTTTCTTTCATTTCATTCAGCTTGGGATTATCCATGCTAAACAAATTAAGTTGATATTCTTGTTTTGGGATTTCTTTTACTTTTCCTTTTAGACTCTGATCTATGCTTTTCTGTTCGAGTTCTGATAAAATACTTGCTGCCCGTTCTACGATCTTATTAGGCATACCTGCCATTTGAGCTACATGAATACCGAAGCTGTGCTCCGATCCTCCTGGGACCAACTTTCGGAGAAACAGTACTTTTTTGCCTACCTCTCTTGTTGCAATGTGAAAGTTTCTAGCTCGTTCCAATCGTTCTTCTAGCTCATTCAATTCATGGTAATGCGTAGCAAACAATGTTTTCGCTTTCGCAGTAGGATGGTCATGCAGATACTCGGCAAGGCTCCATGCTATAGAGATTCCATCATATGTACTGGTACCTCGACCAATCTCATCCAATAAAATCAAACTGCGAGACGACAGGTTGTTCATAATGCTGGCTGTCTCATTCATCTCCACCATAAAAGTTGATTCTCCAGAAGAAATGTTATCGCTGGCTCCTACCCTAGTAAAGACTCGATCGGTCAAACCCAGTTTAGCAGAAACCGCAGGAACAAAACTGCCCATTTGGGCCATCAAAACAATCAAAGCCGTTTGTCGCAAAAGTGCCGACTTACCACTCATATTGGGCCCTGTCAATATTATGATCTGAGTTCCTTCCGAATCCAAGAGCACATCGTTTGGAACAAAGTCTTCTCCCAGTTCTAATTGTTGCTCAATCACCGGGTGTCTTCCCTGTTTGATATCTATGACTAAACTGTCATTTATCTCTGGCTTACAATAATTGAGGTCTTCTGCGGTGCGGGCAAAACTGAGTAAACAATCCAAGCGGGCAATTAAAGCTGCATTCAATTGAACTGGCTGAATGTAATCCATCATGAACTCTACCAGTTCTTCATACAATCGATATTCCAGTAAGCCAATCTTTTCGTCTGCTTCTAAAATCTTACGCTCATATTCCTTTAGCTCCTCGGTAATGTATCGCTCCGCATTCGTCAAAGTTTGCTTCCTTATCCAAACTTCCGGCACAATGTCTTTGTAACGGTTTGTCACTTCTAAGTAGTAGCCAAATACATTATTAAAGCCCACTTTCAAAGAGCTAATTCCAGTAGCTTCAACTTCTCGTAATCTGATTTTTTCTAAATGCTGCTTTGCATTTTGAGAAATCGAGCGGTATTCATCCAATTCGGAATCAACACCTTCGCGTATTACTTGACCCTTATGCACTAATGCTGGAGGTTCATCAACTAAGGTTTGCACAATTCGATTTGTCATTCCCACGCAAGGATTCAACTGCTCTGCAATCTTATTAAGATGCGAATTTGAGCTTTCCGCGCAAGCCACTTTTACAGGGGCAATCGCTAAGAGCGATCTTGCCAGTTGAATCACTTCTCTAGGACCAATTTTCTTCATTGGAATTCGAGCAATCAAACGCTCTAAGTCGCCAATAGACTGTATTTGTGTACAAGTCGCTTCCGAAAGCTCTTTTTGTTCCATCAGGTATTCCACTAAATCGAGTCGCTCTCGAATGGCGATTTGATCTTTTAGTGGTAAAACAATCCACTTCTTCATCAAACGTGCTCCCATTGGAGAAATCGTTTTATCCATGATCTTTACGAGCGGGACTCCAGATTCATGCGGACTGTAAATTAGCTCAAGATTTCTGATGGTAAATTTATCCAACCATACGTAACGATCTTCGGCAATGCGGCTGATTGCTGTAATGTGTTGCAAACGCTTGTGTTCGGTAGCATCCAAGTAATGGACCGCACTTCCAGCAGCAATTACAGCGGCTGTTAAATCGTAAATTCCGAAACCCTTTAACGATTTAGTGCCAAACTGCCTCAACAAGATTTCCTGTGCATAGTCCGTATTGAAAACCCATTCATCCAAATGGTAAGTGAACCATTTATTACCAAAAGCTTCCGTAAAATCTTTTTGTTGATCTCTTGCAAACAGCACTTCGGCGGGCTGAAAACTCTGCAGCAATTTGTCGATGTAGTCAATAGACCCTTCTCCGACCAAGAACTCTCCAGTAGAAGCATCTAAAAAGGCCACCCCAGCTCTGCGCTCATGAAAAAACACGGAAGCCAAAAAGTTATTCGAACGATGGTCGAGTAATTTATCGCTAAAGGCCACTCCGGGAGTAACCAGTTCTGTTACTCCTCGTTTGACAATTTTCTTGGTTTTTTTCGGGTCTTCTAATTGATCACAAATTGCTGCTCTAAAACCAGCTTTTACCAATCGCGGCAAGTAGGTGTCGAGAGAGTGATGCGGAAAACCAGCCAGAGCAATATGAGAAGCTGCGCCATTGGCACGTTTCGTCAAGGTAATTCCTAGTACTCTTGCCACCGTGACAGCATCTTCCCCAAAGGTTTCGTAAAAATCTCCTACTCTAAACAACAAGATAGCGTCAGGATATTTTGCCTTGATTCCATTGTATTGTTGCATCAAGGGAGTCACTCTGCCCGATTTAGTTTTTGCCACTGGACCAATTTTGTTTGAAAGAATGAAGTTACAGCCTTTGCAGTGATTGCATCCCAAAAGCATCAATTATTCGACCAATTCTTGACAGAATTCTTCTTCAAATTCTTTTCGGTAAAGACATATTTATTAAATTAAACTTTATCGATTCGTTGAATTTTTCAGACTTTTCGATTTAAACTCTTAACGAGCGAGACTTATGCCTTCAAATAACGTATCAATATAGATGAGGAAACTAAAGATGCAAGAATTAGGGCGCATGACCGTCCAAGAGTTTCAAGCCAGTGAAAAATCTAATTTGCGCTTGGTCTTGGACAATGTTCGTTCTGCGCACAATGTAGGTTCTGCATTTCGAACGGCCGATGCTTTTAAAGTGGACCATATTTTACTAGGAGGCATTTGCCCAAGTCCACCTCATAGAGATATTGCGAAAACAGCCCTTGGTGCCACGGAGTCTATTGATTGGACTCATACCGATAACCTGGTCGAAACCTTACAGGAATGGAAGGAAGAAGGATGGACAATCATTGCGGTGGAACAAACCGATGACAGCGCGACTCTAAAAAGTCTTTCACCAGACTCCTCTCAAAAATTTGCATTGGTTTTTGGACATGAGGTAAAAGGCGTTAGTAATGAAGTCCTAAAGGTCTGTGAAAGTGCTGTCGAGATTGAGCAATTCGGGACAAAACACAGTTTCAATATCTCTGTAAGCATCGGAATCGTACTTTGGCAATTTTTCAAAGAATTGAATAATTAATTCGTCGTTCTTTTTTATTTTTTATACAACGAAATCCCCACTTAAAGCGTCTTATTAACAGGTGAACAAAATCTATATACTTTCTTTCTTTGCATTGGTCTGTAGCTTAACGAGCTGCAATCTCGCTAGAGTTGTATTTCATAATGATCCTAACCTCACCGATCATCAGCTCTTCCATACTGCGAAAGTAGAATCTTCCGAAGATCCGTTTCAGTTCGCTGAAAAACGGTATGAACCTTTGCCTCCAATGGAACTTTGGTTAAAAGATAAGCACACCGATCGTTATTCGAGCTTAGAAGAATTTCTCATTGATAATAAAACGACCGCTTTTTTAGTAATAAAAAACGACACCATCATTTACGAGAATTATTTCAATGGATTGTATCGCGACAAGCCTACCATTGTTTTCTCTGTAACCAAGGCCGTGATGACAACTCTGTGTTCTATCGCTATTCAAGAAGGTTTTATTCCCAATGTAGATCAGTTGGTTTCAGATTACATTCCGGAGTACAAGGATGATCCTCTCCGTTCTCAG
>CALFBW010000282.1 GCA_937951415.1 uncultured Chitinophagales bacterium
TGCTCTACATCTGGCACCACAATGGTCTTCCGTTCTAGCGCACTGGTTCCGCAAACTCCTTTACCCAAGTTGATACGGGTACAAGCCACGGGGCCCTGAAATGGACCTAATACCAAGTTTCCGTCTTCTTCCGCCAAGTAAAAACCTACCCAAAAGAAATTAAAGACTTCCTTCAGCACAGCCGCAACATTGGCAAGATTTGCCGTTTGGTTCTGCTCTCCCGCCAGCAAAGCTTTACAAGCACTTAAGGCATACTGATACTGTTCCTCCTTGGACCAGGAGCGATTTATACTTAAGTCCTCTCCCATCTTTTTCTAGTATTTTTTTGCGATCTCGTCGTAGACTTGGCTGTACTTCGCGTAATTGTCGGTGAAGACCGTTACTACCACTCCAGATTCGACCTTTTGGGCCAATTCCATGGCTCCCACCAAATTCGCTGCTGATGACGGACTAATTAGCAATCCTTCATATTTAGCCACATCAGAAATCATCTTGTAAGCTGCTTCGGTATTTACGAACAAGGTTTCATCTGCCAAGCTTGGATCGTAGATTTTCGGTACTACGGCAGTCGCCAAATGCTTCCAGCCCTCCAAACAATGATCGGCTGAATCTGGCTGTAAAGAAACCAATTGAATATCCTTATTGAATTCTTTGAGTCTTCGTCCTGTTCCGATAAAAGTCCCACAAGTACCAAGCGATGAAGTAAAGTGCGTTACTTCCTGATTCGTTTGTTGAAGAATTTCTTCTGCCGTACCAAAATGCGCCATCCAATTGTCATTGTTGCTGTATTGATCAGCATAGAAGTATTTTCCAGGATGGTCTTCATTCAACTTCTTCGCCACCGCTTGCGAGTGGGTGGTTCCTCCATCTGGATCGGTGTACAGCATTTCCACACCCAACATTTCCAAAATGCGCTTGCGTTCTACTGTCGCTGATTCAGGCATACAAAGTTTCACTTTCAAACCCAAAGCAGAAGCAATGTGCGCGTAAGCAATCCCCGTGTTTCCACTCGAAGCGTCCAAAATGGTCTTGTCTTCTGTTAAGTCCCCTCGACGAATGGCTTGATAGATAATATTGAAAGCGGGACGCGACTTTACACTTCCGCCAAATTGTCGCCACTCCATTTTGCAATAAAGTTGAACATTTTCCTTTTGAAAGATGGTTTTTATCGGAAACAAAGGCGTATTACCCACCAAGTGCTTGATCGTTTCCAACTTCCGCAACAAACTCGCCGACGCAGTCGACGGTGCTGGCCATGCAAGTCCCATACGATCAGAATACGTCATATGCCCGTTCTTCATACCATTTCTTTAGATTAAGGGGATCTTTAATGAGCGCTAAATTACTCATCCCTCCTAATAATACAAGCTGAAATGCTCTTTAGCTATTCCTTGTTGGAAAAATAACAAGCCAAACTGGAACAGATCAATCGAAAAAGTTACCTCAGTACGACCTTTGATTTCCTCCCAGGCTCGCTCCATTTCTATAGACCAATGAATGTCGTCCATGATGACAACAGAAGATTCTTGCAAATGGTTTTGTAGGAGCTCCCAATACTGCAAAGTAGGCTCATAGCGATGATTCCCATCCAAATAAACTAAATCAAAAGACTGTCTGCTCTTTTGCAAAACTTGAGGAAGCGTGTTCGCAAAATCACCCACTATTAACTCCACATTCTCCAATCCTAAGGACTCTAAATTGCGCTGAGCTTCTGCGGCAATCGCTGGACAACCTTCCAAGCTAATAATTTCTGCACTGGTACGAGCTTTTGCCAAATAAGCCGTTCCTATTCCCAAAGAAGTCCCCAACTCCAATATTCGTTCTGACTTCCAATGATTCGCTAAACGAAAAAGCAAGCGCCCATATCGAGGGCGCACGGCCATGCTTTTGCAAATCTCTTTTATTTTTCGCTCCTTTCCTTTCCCAGAGTGAGATCCGGCTCCAAAATCGGTAACCGTCAATTTCTCAGAAGAGCGCAAAAGTTGTCTTCGCAAATCTTCAATCTGATCAAAAGCATAGAATTTTCTTTTATCACTTAAGACGTCTTCTGCAAATTGATACACCAAAGGAGAATGCAGGTAATACTTTGTTTTTCCTACTAATAAATAGCGAAAAAGACTCTTTAATAAATGTGTCTTGCTCATGCCTTCGACTTTTTCGTAAGCATTGGACTGCTCGCCTCGGCAAACTCCCTGTACGGAAACTCCAAAGTAAACACCGTTCCTTTCGGTACATTGTCACTCACATTTATTGTCCCTTTGTGCAAACGGACCAATTGCCGCACTAGGTAAAGGCCAAGTCCAGTTCCTTTAGTCCTTCGCGTATCTTCATTACCAACGCGATAAAACTTCTCAAAGACTTTGTCTTTTTCAGCCGCTTCAATTCCGATTCCCGTATCATAGACACGTAAAATCAACTTCTTAGCAGACCGAAATGCCTGCGCTCCAACAATGTCTCCTTCGCCAGAATACTTGATGGCATTTTCTACCAGATTACTTACGATCGTAACAAGGGCTAAACGATCTCCTGAAATTCCTAAATCTTCTTCCAGCTCTAGCTCAATTTGACGGGCTAGATTTCCCCGATTTTTCAAGTGAAAAAAGACCTCTTCTACTATGCCGTTCAATGACTGTTCTTCGGGCAAGTATTGCACCGATTGACTTTCCAATTTTGCCGCCATCAATAAATTATCAACCAGGGTAGATAGTCGCTCCGTGTCTTGTAAGGAATTATTCAATAAACCCTTCGACCGATCCGGGCTTAGCTGCCTTTGAATCAGCGTTTGCAAAGTCAGCTTAATACTAGCAAGGGGAGATTTCAACTCATGGGTTATCGACAAAAGGAAATTTCGCTGCTGTCGATTGAGGGCAATTTCTTTCCGCAATCCTGAATGCACTTGATAAGCACCCACAAATAGGATCAGCAAGAAAATGATGCCTTCTCCGTAAATCATTTGATTTTGACGGTGCATCTTCTTTTCTAAATCGCGGTACTCCACAGAATGAATCACGTCCTCTGGGTGCCTTCCTTGGCGTTCTGCCATCAAGCGCATGATGGTGGCCTTATTTTCAAACTCCGACTTATTCTTTCGCATGTGCAACATCGACCACCAAATCAAGGACGCCAAAATGTAGGCCACCAAGATGTAGAAAACCGATAAAGGCGGAAAAATTTCTCGAAACGGAATTTTCATAAATGAGGGCCCTTTCTGAATTTATTTTCATAAAAAACCAAGCTGCTTTGCCTAGCCCAGTACTTCTTTAAAGCACTTTTGAAACGTTTCAATGGCTTTGTCGAGTATTTCTAAACTATGCGCGCTAGATACAAAACCTACTTCATAACCCGATGGCCCTAAATAGATTCCATTCTCCAAAAGCAAAGGATGCATTTTCTTAAAATACTGCATACTCTTTGGATCAATCTGGGAAGCTTTGCTAATTCTCTCTTCGGCAAAGCGCAACCAAAAAATTGAACCCATTTGTACCAACTTTATGGGATATTTATTTTCTAATAAAAAATCGTTCAAAGCACCCGTAAAGTAAGCTGTTCTGCGCCCTTGGTTTTGATAAAAGTCTTCCGACAAACACTCTTTAATCGTTGCTAGTCCAGCAGCCATTGCCACAGGATTGGCCGATAAAGTACCGGCTTGGTATACCGCTCCCAAAGGTGCAACATGTCCCATAATTTCTTTGCTAGCAGCAAAAGCTCCTACTGGCATTCCTCCACCGATAATTTTCCCAAAAGTGTAAATATCTGCAGCAACATCATACCAACCAGAAGCGCCTTCAAAGCCCACTCTGAAACCGCTTATCACTTCATCGAAAATGAGCAAGCTGCCGTACTTTTCACAAAGTGCTTTTATTGCTAATAAATAAGAACGCTCCTGTAGCAACAAACCATTATTAGCAGGAATAGGTTCCAAAATCACACAGGCAATGTCTTCGGCATTAGCGGCAAAAAGGGCCTCCAATGCTTCGACGTCGTTTAAGTCTGCCACCAAAGTTTCCTGCGCAAAAGCGTCCGGAACTCCTGCAGAAGATGAAACGCCAAAGGTGGCCAAACCAGAGCCAGCTTTCACCAACAAATGATCTACATGGCCGTGATAACATCCTTCAAATTTGACGATCTTACTTTTTCCCGTATATCCGCGCGCCAATCGAACGGCGGACATTACAGCCTCCGTCCCAGAACTCACAAAGCGCATCATTTCTATGAATCGATGGTTTTGCACAATGAGTTCTGCAAGCTCCAAGGAATAATAAGAAGGTGCTCCAAAAGAACTGCCTTTATTAACCGCTTCTTCAATCGCAGCCAATACTTTTGGATGCTTGTGTCCTAGAATCATTGGGCCCCAAGAGCAACAAAAATCGATGAATTCATTGCCGTCGACGTCCCACATATATGGGCCTTCTGCTTTATCAATAAACAAAGGATCTCCATCGACCGAACCAAATGCTCTAACGGGGGAATTTACTCCACCGGGAAACATTTCTTTGGCTCGCTTAAAGTATTCTGCTGATCGTTCCGTATTCATTGCAACGAAGATAGAGCCTAGCAAGGAAAAGCGCCGTGGAATGTTTGAAAGAAGTATAGTCTTGGAAAAAAATCCAAAGAAAAGTTAGGACTAATGTTGAACTATTGAGGTGTATTAAAGGCGATTTTGCGGCAACTCCACAAAGAAGGTCGTCCCCTCGCCCACCACCGATTCGAACCAAATTTTGCCGTCCATGTTTTCGATAATGTTTTGAGAAATGGCTAAGCCCAAGCCCATTCCTGAATTCTTGGTGGTGAAATTGGGTGTAAACACTTTCTCTTGTGCACTCAATGGTATTCCCTTTCCATTGTCGGCAAAACTCAAAAGATATTTCCCATTTTTCGGCTTAATGCTAATAATCAAAACTGCCTGTTCTTCATCTTCTGTTGCTTGCACAGCATTCTTCACAAGGTTGTGAAAAACTCTATTCAATTGAATTTTATCGGCAATGATGGTACTATCCTCTTCTGGGAATACTTTGATGATTTTTATCTTTCGAGAATCACGATACAAATTGATGATCCCGGTCAAGGATTCACCTAAATCTACCACTTCTGTGATGGCTTGCGGCACTTTCGCAAAAGTGGAAAATTCAGTCGCAATATGCGCTAAGTGATCAATTTGTTCGATCAAGGTTTTACTTACCCGTTTGGTCAAATTCTTAACGTCCGGATGATTTTCTGCTTGAGCACGTTGCAAATGCTGGATGCTCAATTTCATGGGCGTTAAGGGATTTTTAATCTCATGAGCAATTTGCTTTGCCATCTGCTGCCAAGCATATTGCCGCTCCGATTTCGCCAACATTTGCGCACTTCTATCTAACTCCTCAATCGTACGATTGTACTGCTTCACCAATCCACCAATCTCATCATCGTCGGGCCAATCTAATTTTTCATTTCGTTTTCCTAATCGCAGCTCCTTCAATTTATCTCCAATTGTTTGCAATGATTTGGTAACAGAGTTGGAGAGCAAGAAAGCCAAACCAGAAGC
>CALFBW010000283.1 GCA_937951415.1 uncultured Chitinophagales bacterium
CCCAGACTGCTTTCGGTAGCTGCTTGCATATTCGACGCTTCTGTGCAAGCAGCGCCTAGTGTCAATAATTCTGAGTCGATACAGTCGTCATTGACTGGAGCAGCTCCTGCTTCTCGAACACTGATGCAAAAATCTCCTTCCACCGTAGCAAAATTGCCGCTCACTTGTATGTAATAAATATCGCCTGAGGTAAGTCCGTTCACTGCCAATTCTTGACCGTATGGATTGCTTTTTATTTCCAAAAAACCCAAGCAATTTCCTGCATAAACGGCAATGACATCTGAGAACTCTGCCTCACTGTCAATGAGCACTTTTCCTGAACTCGGTGCTTGAAAGGTATACCATACATCGTGGCGGGAATAGTCGTTGCTTTCTGGACGTGGACCGTCGGAGCTAGCATTTACATTCGTTCCCGAAGTACAAGGCGCGTCTACGATCAAATTTTGCGCAAGACTGCAACCATCATTACTAGGACCAGAAGGTATTGTTCCCCAAAAATCATTGATCGTTACACATTGATTTCCCCTAGGCTTTCCAAATGTATTTGCAGCGCCACTGACCCGCATAAAGTAATCGCTTCCTGAAGTCAATCCGTCTAAAATCCATTCTTCTCCCTCAAATCCCAATTCATCGCGGTTGTAACAAGCAACTTCACTCATACTGGCGCAGCTGCCACTGAAAACAGTAATGATATCGTTGAAATCAGCTCCTGTATTTATTTCCACTTTCCCATTAAAAGGAGCAGTGAAACTGTACCACAATCCTCCCACCGAATTTGCAAAACAGGAAGGATCGTCGCCTCGAAAAATGGCATTGGCATTTGAAACATCAATGCAAGGATCACCCGCATTTATTTCTATAGCATTTTCACAAACATCATTCATAGTTCCATCAGCGTACAAATGAAAATCATCAATCCCTGCATACCAAGCCCAAATATCTCCGTCCCAAAATTCGATCATGACCTGCATATTCTCTGAACGATAAGGACTCAAATCCAAACTTAAGCTGCGCGCATCTGACCAATTGGTTCCATCCACATCTTCCCCCAAGAAACTTTGCACCAGTCGGGTTTGACCATCCGCGATCACATAAAAACTGAGGGTAGACAAATCATAAAAACGATGCACCATATCCACTTCCAAAGTGTAGGTCGCATATTCCACTCCGTTAAATACGGGAGAAATCAATTGCACTCTCGAATCAGCAGCATCTTGCCCGATGATATCATCATCGAAAAAGGCAAAGCATGTCCCATTGATAGAAGTAGCGCTGCTGTTGTTATTAGGACTTTCCCCAAACTGCCAATTGTCTACCCCAGAGGCAATATTTGTTGTCCATGCATTAGGTATAGAGCAATCATCAAAATGCTCCACTAAAATGTTATCGCCTTTATCCTCAGCGATCAGCTCTACATTATCCAATCCAGCCCACCAAGCCCAAATATTTTCATCGTCGTATTCAAAACTGACAGAAAAATTCGCATTTGCATATCCCGACACGTCAAAAACAAAATGACGGAAGGAATCAAAGTCATTACCATCCACTTGATTTTTCAACTGCTTTAATTGGCGTTTATTCGTGCCATCAAAAACATAGATTTTCATAAAAGAAGTATCGGAATAATCCCGAAAATGCAAATCAAACTCTAGAGTCAAATGCGTGTAAGCACTTGCGTCGATCGTTGGGGTATTCAAAGTAAGATTCCAAGCTGGTGTGTTGTTTCCTGCTGCATCGTCATCCCACAAAAACAGACAAGTTCCATCAATTCCTGTTCCGCTGGAATTGGAATTCGTGACTTGTTGCACTCCAAAATTTCCAGGACCTCCAATCAAATCGGTCGTCCATCCCGCTGGAAGGCTACAATCATTAAAATCCTCATCCAACAAAAATGTTTGACTAGAAGCACTAAAACAAAGTAGTAACAAACAACAAAAGAAGAGAGAACGTAGTAGAATCACAGTACCAATTTTATGCACTATGAAATATAAGTAAAATAAAATATTTGAATAGGTGAATTAACGACGTTTACTCAGCGTTGAAATTGATATATTGTAAGGGCAAGCAAGGGGCTTCCATTAGCAATAAATGCCTTTTGAAAATAAATGCTGGGCGGGTCATCACGACAAAAGAAAAGTTTTCCAATGAGTGTTCAAGATTGTGTTACTAGTAGCTTAAATTCCCTCAACAGTTGGTCTGCTGGTGACTTAGGCAGAAGAGAGGTTATTCATCTGTGGAGTCGCTTGACCACCGGTGCTACTTTTGCTCAAATCGAAGATAGCTTAAACAAACCACCTACTCAGGTGGTAGATGAAATTATTAATACAGCGATTGCCGAACCACTCCCTTCTTTTACTTGGGAGGATTATGCTGGCGATGATGACATTCTTTACGAGTACAGAGATGAACTTATTAGAGAATGGCAATTGGGTTTATCTACTAGAAAATTCAGACATAAATTGGTCTTGTTTTGGCACAACCATTTTGTTACGGAGTTTAATACCCACGGCTGCGCCAACTATTTTAACGATTACTACAAACTCTTGCACGAGCACGCCTTTGGCAATTTCAAAGATTTCGTCATGGAAGTAGGAAAAACTCCTGCCATGTTGGTGTATTTAAACGGCAATCAAAATGTAGCCTCAGCACCTAATGAAAATTATGCCCGAGAACTGCTAGAACTTTTTACTTTAGGGGAAGGGAATGGCTACACGGAGATGGACATTTTGGGAGTGGCGCGAGCCTTAACGGGTTGGTACTGCGATCAATATTCTTGCGGTCCTGTAAGTTTTGATGCTGGAAATTATGACGATGGAAACAAGACGATTTTTGGCGCTACAAGCAATTACGATTACGATGGCGTACATGATTTAATTTTCACACTTCGAGCGAATGAAACTGCTCGAAATATTTGCCGAAAATTTTATCAATTTTTTGTTTATCCAGAAATAAACGATTCTGTAGTCGATCAATTAGCGGCCACATTTATTGCCAATAATTTTGAAATAAAACCTGTCTTACAACAATTACTGAAAAGCGAACATTTTTTCAGTGAACCCTTTTTTAATGCTCGAATAAAAAGTCCATCAGAATGTTTACTTGGATTTTACAGTCGATTCGATATCGAATATTTGACGGATTACAGTCAGGATATGATGGGTTATCTGGCATACATGAGTTACAGGCTTGGGCAAGAATACGGAGAGCCTGTAGATGTATTTGGTTGGCCAGAACATCGAGATTGGATCAACGAAAGCACGATGACTTCACGATGGGGTTATTTAAGTGAAATTATTTTTGGTAGTCTAGCAGAAAGTGCGGATGCAAAGTTGGTCAATTTGGCCAAAGACGTAAGTGGCAATTCCAATGATCCGCAAGTGGTTACCGAAGGCATTATTTTACACATGCTTGGACAAACAATAGATCCAGCAGCCGTATTAACAGCTACCGAAGCCTTTAAAGGAGAAATTCCACAATTTTATTTCGATCAAGGAATTTGGAATCTGGATGCTGTCGAAGTTCCTGATCAGGTCAAACTTTTATTGGGCTATTTGTCGCGTCTTCCTGAATTTCAGATGTGCTAATTAAATTTTGAAGAAACTATGTGCAATCATAATTTAAATAAAAAGCCGAAAGGGAAGCCGAAAGCCATTCGAGAAGGAAGTTCGCTTAAAAATAAAACGGCACACGAGAAAGATCATCTGCATTGGTCGCGGCGAGACTTTTTAAATACCGCTGGTTTATTTTCAGGGGGTGCAATGCTTCTAGGCCATAATGCTTTTGCCAGTCCGAATCCTTCGCCTTTAATGGCGTCTTTAAGCAATGGTGAATCGGATCGTGTTTTATTATTAGTTCGCATGAAGGGTGGAAACGATGGATTGAACACCACCATTCTTCGAGGCAACGATGCATACTACAATTTGCGTCCAAATATTGCCGTGCAAGAAAGCGGATTGTGGGCGCTCGATAGTGCGGTGGGGATGCCGAATTCTATGCAGTCTTTGCAAAGCCATTGGAACGATGGAAATATGGCAGTGGTACATTCGGTAGGTTATCCTGATCAGAATTATTCGCATTTTCGCTCTTCCGATATTTGGGCTTCTGCCTCTGATTCTGATGTACTAGATAACACGGGTTGGATGGGGCGATTTATGGATGCGCGTTATCCTGCCTTTTTGGAAACGCCACCTGCCGTTCCTCCTGCGCTACAAATTGGTGTACAAGCGAATTTGGTTTTTCGTGCGAATCAATATTCAATGGGCTTAGCGATTAGCAACCCTACCGAGTTTTACCAATTGGCAGCAACGGGCCAACTTTACAGCACAACAGGCTTAGGTGAATGTGCCCGTGATGAAGAGCTCAAGTTTTTGAGGCAAACAGCGAATAATGCTTTTCGTTATTCCGAGGCTATTCGAACCGCATATAACGGCAGTCAAACGGCCGTGAGCTATCCTGATTTTGACAACGATTTATCGGAGCAATTGGCTATTGTTGCTAGAATGATTAAGGGGCGATTAGGC
>CALFBW010000284.1 GCA_937951415.1 uncultured Chitinophagales bacterium
AAACAATTCAAAGGAATTTCAGCGCGCGGGTGCAAGAAGAATGGGATAGAGAAACGACTTGTGTGCCACATTTCTCTAGGAGGATTAACTACACGGTGTGTTGTTGAGCGTAAAACATTATTAGTCAAACGCTGAAGCATATCACCTACATTTACCACAATTTCTCCCGGTCCAGCGGTGATTGGAATCCATTCATCGGCCTTGTTTAAAAGCTGTAGGCCTTCTGCAGAGGCTCCTACAAGCAAAGTGATAAGGTTGATGTCTTCATGTTCTTCTGCACGGATGGCAGAATCTGGCTCACTAGTAATTGGCGGATAGTGGATGGCTCTCAAAATTGAGTTGCCATTTTTGATTTTTGCATCAAAGTAATCCTCATCCAATTCAAGGTAGTTAGCAATCGCACGAAGTAGGTGACGACCAGCAACTTCAAAAGACTTGTATGCTTCACGTGTAATGTGATTGAATTCTGGCAATTCTTCAACAGCAACGTTGTCGGGATACTCGCTTTTAATTGGATCATCGTCTTCAACAACTTGTCCAAATTGGTAAAATTCTTTCAAATCAGCAACATCCGATTGCTTGGCGTGTTCCTTTCCAAAAGAAGTATAACCTCTTTGTCCCGCTAATCCTGGAACTTCGTAGTTTCTTTTTGCAGGACTCGGCATGCTGAAGAAACTTTTGACTTCTCCGTAAAGGTTCTCGATGAGATCATCAGAAATTCCATGGCCAGTAACTGAAACAAAACCCACATCTTCAAAGGCAGCTCCCAACTTCGCAACAAAGGCTTTTTTAGCTGCTGCATCTCCATTGATGTATTGCTGTAAATCTACCTGTGGAATGGTCGGCTGAACAGACATATAAATTTATTTTTTAGTGAAAAATTTATTTAAGACAGTAAAAATAAGGTAAAGGTGCTTATTCAGCCATTTTTAAGTGCTAAGTATTGAGTTACAGGCTGTAGAGGGGCTGAAATAGTTAAGACTGTCGTAAGTCTTCGGGTAATTTTCGAACTTTGGTGCTAGATTAGTAACAAACGTAGTAAAATTGATCTTATGAAAAGACTCGTACTTCCGCTGTTTACCTTTTTGGTTGCGGTTTCTTTAATGTTGGTAGATACGCCAATGGTTTTGACTTACTCTTCTGGTAGCATTCCAGGAGACAAAACAGGGGCTCCAGGAGCTGAGGTAGGCTGTGGTACTAGTAACTGTCATGGAACAGCTTCATTGTCAGGTTCGGGCTCTGCTACTTTAAGCATGGAAACGGACTCATATGTTCCAGGAGAAGTTTATGTCATTACAGTTAGTACGAATGACGCTGGAGCCACACTTTACGGATTCCAAGCAACCGTTTTAGAAGGAGCTGCTAGTGATGTTAATTCAAGTACGAACAGCCCAAGTCAAGGGGGAGGGTTTGTTGCACCTAGCGGAATGAAAACCAATTCTTCTGGAGGGAGAGATTTTATAAGTCATGAATTTACCTCGAATACGACTGGAACATGGTTCTTTGAATGGGTCGCTCCTAATAGTGACATTGGACCAGTAACCTTTTATTTGGCAGCGCTTGCTGCGAATGGAAACGGAAATAAAGCGGGAGACTTCGTTTACTTTGACGTTTTGGAATTGTCTCCTGCTACCTTCGTCGATTGTATTGAATTTGGTGAAAGTATTGTGCCAGCTGAGCCTTTATGTAGTAACCAAAATTTTGTAGACATGGGGATTGCTTCTACTGCCGAGTTGCCTGAAGGAATTACCTCTGTATATTACTACTATGGCGAAGATCCGGAATTTGATCCTTACGCTTTAGAAGGAGATATTCTAATTAGTGGAATTGCTGGATACAATATTCCCAATACTACTTGTGCTCCTATCACATACACAATAAAAGCTGCATTGATTGCACACAATACTGGAGTAGTGGCAGATGGCCCTCCCGCTAATACCGAATGCCGACCTGCTCCGATTGTGGGAGAAATTACCGTTTATCCCGACTTAGGAGAACCCACTATTGAAGATTTGGGTTGTGCTATAACTGTGATTGCAGCATGCGATGATTTTACCGTTCAAGGCGAGTCGGGTACGGCTACTTTTAATTTTGAACCTGGACAGGCAGGAGTACTAGATTTGGAAATTTCTAATGGTCTTGAAGGGTGTCAGCAAATCTTGGAAATTCCTTTCTCTTGTAGTGAGGAAATTTGCATGGCTTCAGCAGGAGTTATTGACGCAATTGAAGAGTATACCTGCTTAGAAGACGGCTTAACTATTAGTACAACAGGTGCGAATGAGGATGGGGATTTTGGTTTGTGGTATTTATTGACGGATGCTACTTTTACGATTTTGGATATTAATCAATCAGGAGAATTTACGCCGGAAGTAGGTTATATAATTCCACATGCTTTCAGTGCTTCAAATGACGAGTTGGAAGTTATTGAACTTAGTTTTTTCATTGGAGGAAATGCCAGTGATTTGATCGCGTCATTTGATTGTTTCGATTTACAAACCTTAGCTGGAAATACCGTGGTAGTGGACGCAATTACTTTTACAGCCAATGAGATTTGTGATGAGGAAACAGGACAAGTTTCTCTAGAAATTTTAGCAAGTGGAGGCGCACCAGAAATTGATGGGAGTGAGTATTCCGTTGATGGGGCTGCTTTTGGTTTCGGGCAAAGTGCTACACTTCTAATTGGAGATGTTGGAACCGATTACAGCTTCTCTATTACGGATGATGCGGTTTGTGTTTCGGCATCAGTGGAAGGAACTGCTGGCGATTGCATGACTGGCTTGAATACTATTAATGATGATTTTGTAATAAATGTTAGAGCCAATAGCATCGGTTTCGGGTATTCTATCGAATCGAGTGAAACGGGTCAGGTTGAATTGCAAATTTTTAATAGTAGTGGTCAATTAATGGGCTCGAAATCAACCTATGTTGGAAGCGATTCTCTGCGAGAAAATTGGACAATTGACTTGGCTCCCGGTATTTATTTATTAAGATATAAACTAGGGGAGCAAATTAATACTACGCGATTCTTGAGTTTTTAAATATAGCCACGAACTCAAGTTTGGATTAAAACCAACAGCGATCTATTTCTTTGTAAATAGGTCGCTTTTGTTTTTGTTTGAACAGAAATTTGGTAGAGCATTTTTTGAAGGTTTAGATCGGCAGAATTTTTTCTGTTCTCATTTAAACTATAGTGAATAATCAATCTTTGCACCTAAGGGATGTAGTGTACATCAGTGTCTGAAATTTAATGAAGCTATTTTTAGAAATACGAAGCATAAAAGGCAGAGACAGCAGGATTTTGTCGATACTTTCTAGCGAAGTAGTTTTGAAAACATCAATGCTCAAATCGGACATTTATATACTTTGCATCTCTATGGCTAAATGGTATAATTAGGAGTCTCCTTTGAAACAATGCCTATTTGCAAGAAAAAAAATCTCAAAGGGTTTTGTTCTATCTCTTGGATTTCTAATGTCCCTGTGTGAGAATATTCGTCGGGCTCGACTAATCCCATCTAAACAGTTTATGCTGGCATTTTTACTCTGCTTTTTGAACCCAATTGGACTTGGGTTTTTATCGTCGAATTTGGTCTTTCTAAATATCCTTCACCATCAAATGGCTCAATGTTTCAAAGCCCATTCCCGTATACAGTTTCAAAGCATTGCTGTTGTTCGCCATAACACTCAAGGCGATTTGCTGATAGCCCATCTTCTGTACTTTCGTCTGGAACATTTCTAAAGCAATAGTGCCTATTTTTTGATTCCGACAGTCAGGCAAAATAAAGAGCTCGTAAAGTACGATTTGCTCTTTTGCTTCCGATTGTCCAGCAATGATAGCCCCGCAAAGTTTCTCAGCTTGTTTTATTACTAAAAACAAACCATCTTCTTCCCACCAGATCGATTTTAGCTTTTGCACTGCAATGCCTTGCGACTCTTCTCGGCTTAGCTTAAGGAAGGCTTGGATATCACTGGCGAAGTGATCCGTTAGGGAGGGTTCTAAGATCGAGCGATGCACTTCGCTCATTTCCTCTAGGCTAATGTTTATCTCCATAGATATGAAGTAGATGTTGTGTTTTGGTTTTCGGTTGCTTGCTCTTCCTAGAGGATTCTCCATTCTATCTAGGCCAAAGAATCCATCAATCTTCTTGTTCATTCGTACGCCTACAGGATCAGCAAATGATGCTATGCTTGCGATAGTTCGCTAATTTGTTAAATTCGCTACCTTTGCAGGCTGTAATCATTAATGAAAGCAGTCGTGTCGACTTTTAAGCTTGGTGTATTAATAGGAACACGCGACAAGAAAACCCCATTTTCAATGGATTTATTCGACAAATTACGTCCAGATAGCGGACCGCTAGCTCAGTATGCATTTTTAAAAGACAGTTACTTCATGTTCCCAAAGCTGGAAGGTGATTTAGGCAGTCGAATGATGTTTGGCGGCAAGGAGCGCATCATGTGGAGCATCAACAATTACTTGGGCTTGGGGAATCACCCTGAAGTTCGGAAGATAGACGGAGAGTCTGCTGCTCGATGGGGTTTGGCAGCGCCAATGGGTGCACGAATGATGTCGGGGAATTCAGATTTACACGAACAGCTTGAAAAGGAACTATCGGACTTCGTAATGAAGGAAGATACGATCCTATTCAACTTCGGCTATCAGGGAATTTGTTCTGCTATTGACGCCTTAACCGATCGTCGAGACGTGATTGTGTACGATGCAGAATCACATGCTTGTATCGTTGATGGGGTTCGATTGCACCAAGGGAAGCGCTTCGTTTTTAAGCACAACGACATAGAAAATTGTGAGCGCATGTTGCAACGTGCTTCTGAATTGGTGGTGCAAACGGGTGGAGCGATCTTGTTGATTTCTGAAGGTGTTTTCGGAATGGGCGGCGACCAAGGAAAGCTCAAAGAAATAGTTGAACTAAAGAAAAAGTACAACTTCCGTTTATTAGTGGATGATGCACACGGTTTTGGGACCTTGGGTGCTACGGGTGCAGGAGCAGGAGAGGAGCAAGGAGTACAGGACGAAATCGATCTTTATTTCTCCACTTTCGCTAAGTCAATGGCGAGCGTAGGAGCATTTATGTCGAGTAAAAAACACGTTGTTCAACATTTGCGTTATTCGATTCGCTCACAAATTTTTGCCAAGTCTTTGGCTCTGCCAGTGGTAGAAGGGAATCTTAAGCGTTTGGAGCTTTTGCGTTCACAACCAGAACACAAAGAGAAATTGTGGAAGAATGTTCGAATGCTGCAATCAGGCTTGCGCGAGCGCGGCTTTGATTTAGGCGAGACAAACAGCTGTGTGACTCCCGTATATTTGAAAGGTTCAGTAGTAGAAGCTGCGAAGTTGATCTACGACATCCGCGAGAATTTCAATGTCTTCTGTTCGGCGGTGGTCTATCCAGTGATCCCGAAAGGACAATTATTACTGCGCTTGATTCCAACGGCTTCACACACCGAAAAGGATATCGAAGAAACACTCGAAGCATTCACCACAGTAGGTAAGCGTTTATCGGAAGGCTATTACGATACGCAAGAAGTGCCTGTTTGATCGATGAACGAAGCAATAAACGCCTAAGCAGGGAAACTGGAAATTTGAGTTGAGCCCTCGTTTTATTTATTAGCAATAAAAAATAGAACCGTCCTAAGATGATGCTTAGGGCGGTTCTTGATTTAATCAAAGGTCGGTGTAAGCCTCAAAAAGTAGCAGGAGCAGCTCTTTCAAGGTCACTTAGAAGCCTTTCTGTACAACTATTAGGGGAGAATATCGTTTACTTTTCAACGACCTTAGCGAATATTCGCTAAATTCGCGAAAGAAAAATTGAAACCACCCTTTAATAAATATGATTAGTACAGCTCCAACGGCGGTTACACCTGCCACAAAGCGTCACATCCGTAAAGTAGCCATTTTGGGCTCAGGAGTGATGGGCTCGCGTATCGCTTGCCATTTCGCTAACATTGGTTGCCAAGTTTTACTGCTCGATATTGTTCCATTTGATTTGGACGAAGAGCAAAAAAAAGACCCCAAGCAACGCAATCGAATTGTTAATGACAGCTTGAAAGCTACCATGAAGCAAAAGCCAGCTTCTTTGTACAGCAAGAAAAACTTGTCTTTGATCAAGACGGGAAACTTCGATGATAACCTCTCGGAGATTTCTGATTGTGATTGGGTTTTGGAAGCTGTTATTGAGCGTCTCGACATCAAAAAGCAAGTATTTGAAAACGTGGAGAAGTACCGCAAGCCGGGTACTTTGATTACTTCGAACACTTCGGGTATTCCGATTCATCAAATGTTGGAAGGAAGAAGCGACGATTTCAAGAAGCACTTTTGTGGATCGCACTTTTTCAATCCACCGCGCTATTTGAAATTGTTGGAAATCATTCCTACGCCTGAAACAGATTCAGAAGTAGTGGATTTCTTGATGAAGTACGGAGATGTTTATTTGGGAAAAACCACTGTGCTTTGTAAAGACACTCCAGCATTTATTGCCAACAGAATTGGAGTGTTCTCTATTCAGGCCATCTTCCAACTGATGGAGGAAATGGACATGACGATCGAAGAAGTTGATACTTTGACAGGTCCTGTTGCAGGGCGACCAAAGTCGGCCACCTTCCGTACTTGTGATGTGGTAGGTTTGGATACCTTAGCGAAAGTGGCAAAAGGAGCCTACGATTCTTTGCCGAATGATGAAGCCCGCGATATTTTCAAAATCCCTGCTTATGTGGAGAAAATGTTGGAAAATGGCTGGTTAGGTTCGAAAAGTGGACAAGGTTTTTACCAGCGCGTGAAAGGCGATGACGGTAAAAAAGTAACCATGGCTTTGAACGTAAAGACCATGGAATATGCGCCAAAAGCAAAGCCGAAATTTAAGTCGGTGGGTGCTGCTAAGTCGCACGACGATTTGAAAAAGCGTATTCAGATTTTGCACTCCACGGGTGACAAAGGATCTGACTTCCTCAATAAATTGAGTTTTCATTTATTCCGTTATGTTTCTAATCGTGTTCCAGAAATTGCCGATGAGGTATACAAAGTAGACGATGCTTTGAAAGCTGGTTTTGGTTGGGAGCTAGGACCTTTCGAATACTGGGATGTATTGGGCGTTGCAGATACGGTGAAAGCTATGGCAGCGGCCGGATTTGAGCCAGCTGCATGGATTAAAGACATGTTAGCAGCAGGAAAGGAATCTTTCTACACCGTAGAAGGTAGTACCCGAAAAGTGTACGATCCTTCGAGCAAAGAATATGTAAATATTCCGGGAACGGAAGAGTTCATCATTTTGGACAATTACCGTGGTGCGAAGCCGGTCTTCAAAAATGCTGGATCAATTTTGCACGACATCGGCGACGGTGTTTTGTGTTTAGAGTTTACTTCGAAAATGAACTCCATTGGAGCTGAGGTTTTGGAAGGAATAAATAAGTCGATAGAAATCGCAGAAAACGACGGTTGGAAAGGTTTGGTGATGGGTAACGACGCACCGAACTTCTCTGTTGGAGCGAACTTAGCGATGATCTTCATGTTGGCCATCGAGCAAGAGTTCGACGAGCTAGACATGGCCATTCGCATGTTCCAGAACACGATGATGCGCACGCGCTACTCGTCGATTCCAGTGGTAGCAGCTCCACACGGCATGACCTTAGGTGGCGGCTGTGAGTTGAGCATGCACTGTGATCGAGCAGTTGCAGCAGCAGAGACCTATATTGGATTGGTAGAAGTGGGTGTTGGTTTAATTCCAGCAGGTGGAGGAACGAAAGAGTTCACTTTGCGTTTCTCAGATCAATTGGTTCCTGGGGATGCAGAGATTCCAGTACTACAGAAATACTTGATGAACATTGGACAGGCAAAAGTGGCTACATCGGCTGCGGAAGCTTTCGAGCTGGGCATTTTCCAAAAAGGGAATGACCGCGTTGTTACCAATGCCTCTCGTGTGATTGCAGAAGCGAAAAAGGAAGTATTGACCATGCACGCGCAAGGATATACTATGCCGGTTCAGCGTCAAGATATTCATGTGATGGGTCGCGCCGGATTGGGTGCTATTTATGTGAGTATTGATGGCATGATGCGTGGAAGCTACATCAGCGAGCACGATAAGAAGATTGCCAATAAAATTGGATACGTGATGTGTGGAGGTGACTTGTCGGCTTCGGCGAAAGTATCAGAGCAATACTTGTTGGATTTGGAGCGCGAGGCATTTTTGTCGCTACTAGGTGAACAAAAAACTTTGGAGCGCATCCAATCCATGTTAACCACTAATCGTCCTTTGAGAAACTAGGCGGTTCTTTTTTATCAGTATTCAATAAACGATAATTCAGAAATAATGCAAGAAGCATATATAGTAGCTGGCTTCCGTACGGCGGTTGGCAAATCAAGAAGAGGTGGTTTCCGCTTCACCCGTCCAGATGACTTGGCGGCTGATACGATCAAGCACCTAATGGCATCGGTTCCCGATTTCGATCAAACGCGTGTAGAAGATTTGATCGTAGGAAATGCGGTTCCAGAAGCAGCACAGGGAATGCAAATTGGTCGTATGATCGCTTTGCGTGCGTTCCCACATTTAACCACTGCGGGAATGACCGTGAATCGTTACTGCGCCTCAGGGGTAGAAACGGTAGCGATTGCTACAGCGAAGATTCGGGCAGGAATGGCCGATTGTATTGTAGCAGGAGGTGTGGAGTCTATGTCGATGGTTCCAACGGCTGGTTGGAGAACGGAGTTGAACTTCGAAATTGCGAAAGACAATCCAGAGTACTACTCAAGCATGGGTAACACGGCGGAAGCTGTGGCCAGAGAATTTAAGGTGAGCCGTGAGGATCAGGATGAATTCGCTTTTAACTCGCACATGAAAGCCTTGAAGGCGATCGATGAGGGCTACTTCAAAAGTGGTATTTGTCCGATCAATGTGAACGAGGTGTACATCAATGAAAAGGGAAAACGTGCCGAGCGCAGTTTTGTCGTTGATACCGATGAAGGACCGCGTAGAGGAACGAACATGGAGGCTTTGGCGCGATTGCGTCCGGTTTTCAATGCGAAGGGAAGCGTTACCGCGGGTAACTCTTCACAGACTTCGGATGGAGCGGCTTTTGCATTGATTATGTCGGAGCGCATGGTCAACGAATTGGGCTTGAAGCCGATTGGTCGCATGGTAACAGCATGTTCAGTAGGGGTGGAGCCACGCATTATGGGTATAGGGCCGGTTGCGGCGATTCCTAAAGCCCTGAAGCAAGCGGGAATGACCCTAGATCAAATGGACTTGATTGAGTTGAATGAGGCTTTCGCATCACAGTCGCTTGCGGTAATTCGCGAGGCGAACTTGGACCAGTCGAAAGTAAATATAAACGGAGGAGCGATCGCATTGGGTCACCCTCTAGGTTGTACGGGTACGAAATTAGCTGTACAATTGCTAAATGATTTGAAACGTACAGGCGGTAAGTACGGAATGGTTACTGCCTGCGTGGGCGGCGGACAAGGAATCGCAGGAATCTACGAGTCTTTGAACTAGTCGACCCAATAGCCTTTAGTGTTTAATGGCAAAAACCCATCTTCGTGTGAGCGGAGGTGGGTTTTTTACTTTTTTGAGACACTAAGCATTTTTTGTCCAGTTTATTAACTAATAAACTGGACAAATTTTATCTTTATTTTAAAATAAAATCGATTGCAAGTATCTGATTATGTTAGGTCTAAGATTGAAAGATTGCCTAAGGGTTTTGTTTTCACCTATGGTGATTTTGGTGGTGAAGTGAATAAGCGAGAGGCGATCATTAAAGCCTTGAACCGTATGGTAGATTCAGGAGAAATCGCAAAACTATCAAAGGGGAGATACTTCAAGCCTGAAAAAACGCCTTTTGGTATTCTTCAACCCAGTCAAGAGCAAATAGTTAAAGATTTGCTTCATGAGAATGGGAAAGTAGTAGGTTATCTTACTGGATATAGTATGTATAATACATTAGGGTTGACAACACAAATTAGTAACGTTATCCAAATAGGTAAGAATCAAACTCGGCCTAAGTTTAAAAGGGAACGATACACGATTTCATTTGTCAAACAGAAGAACACCATTACACGGAACAGTATTCCATTATTACAAATATTGGATTCTATAAAATACATAAAGAAAATACCAGATACTACTATAAAGATTTCTTGCTTGCGGTTTATTGAAATATTTAA
>CALFBW010000285.1 GCA_937951415.1 uncultured Chitinophagales bacterium
TCTCCAGGAGAATCGATATCAGCTTTTACTTGCCAGTTATCTTCTGGAAGAGGATTATCCAAAGCGATGTAGAATCGGAAATTCGGAAATTCCTTTTCAATAGCTCTGAATTCTTCTACGTAGAACAACTCTCTTCTTGTACGACCACCGTACCAGAAAGACACCTTACGATCCGTAGTTTTCATAGTGTGGAACAAGTGGAATAGGTGCGAACGCAAAGGAGCCATTCCTGCACCACCACCGATGTACACCATTTCATTTTTCGTTTCCTTGATGAAGAACTCACCGTATGGTCCCGAAATCATTACTTTATCACCTGGCTTTCTGTCGAAGACGTAAGAAGAACAGATTCCTGGATTTACATCCATCCAATCGTTTTTCGCGCGATCCCATGGGGGAGTAGCAATACGAATATTCAACATTACGATATTACCCTCTGCAGGGTGATTCGCCATCGAGTAGGCTCTAAATTGCTCCTCGTCATTTTTCATTTTCAAGGGCCACAGATTGAATTTGTCCCACTCTGAATGGTACTCTTCTTCAATATCCATGTTTTTGAAATCTACCTCGATCTTGGGTACATCAATTTGAATGTAACCACCCGATTCGAAATCAAGTGTTTCACCATCTGGAAGTTTTACTACAAACTCCTTAATGAAGCTGGCAACATTGTGGTTAGAAACCACTTCACATTCCCACTTTTTAATTCCGAAAATTTCTTCTGGAACTTTGATTTCCATGTCTTCACGCACCTTTACCTGACAAGCCAAGCGCCAGTGATCGGCAGCTTCCTTTCTAGACAAGTGGTTCATTTCAGTTGGAAGCACATCACCACCTCCGCTCGTTACCTGACAAAGGCACATCGCGCAAGTTCCACCACCACCGCAAGCCGAGGGAAGGAAAACGGAACGCTCAGAAAGCGCCGTTAATAATGTTTTTCCTGGTGTTGTTACCAGAGGATTATCATCGTCGCCATTCACCAAAATCTTGATTTCGCCACTGGGAACCAGTTTTGCTTTGGCAGCCAACAAAATGACTGTCAATCCAAGAATGATGAAAAGAAATACAATTACAGCCGCTATTATTGGAGTCATCTTCTTCTTTTAATAGTATTAATCTTAAACCGGTGGGTGTCGAAATTAGCTTAATTTGATTCCCATAAAACTCATAAAAGCGATCCCCATCAATCCGGTAATAATGAAGGCGATCCCCAATCCGCGCAGTGGCGCTGGAACAGCTGAATAGCGAATCTTTTCTCGAATGGCTGCAATAGCGATAATCGCTAAGAAAAAGCCAAAACCAGAACCCGCTCCAAAAGCAGTCGACTGCGCTAGTGTATATTCTCTCTGTACCATGAACAATGAGGTTCCCAAAATTGCACAATTCACCGTAATCAGTGGTAGGAAAATTCCTAAAGAATTGTACAAGGATGGAGAGAAGCGCTCAATGATCATCTCTACCAATTGAACCATCGAAGCAATTACAGCAATAAATGCAATAAACTTCAAAAAGGTCAAGTCAACCGTTGCGAATGATTCACCTAAGAAAGCCAAAGAGCCTTCCTTCAAAAGGAATTCATGCAACAACCAGTTAACAGGAGCAGTGATAAACAAAACGAAAATAACGGCTAATCCCAATCCGAAAGCAGTTTTCACTGTTTTCGATACCGCTAAGTACGAACACATTCCCAAGAAATAGGCGAGAACCATATTGTCAACAAATGCGCTCTTAATAAAAGTGTTTAGTAATTCTTGCATCACTAGTTATTATGTGATTGTTTCTCGTTTTTATTTAGCTATAAATAAGACAAGAAAATCAATCGATTGTTCTTAAATTTCAGTCGCTTTCTTTTTCAAGTTTGAGACTTATTTATTGGTAATAAATAAGTCTTAAGAAAGAGTACTAGCAACTGGTAGCTTTTATCTCTTCCTCTTGGAGAAAAAGCTCTTAGGATATATCTACGAGCTTTGTATTACGACCTCTTTGAATCCAAATCAAGACACCGATAATAAACATGGCTGCCGCTGAGGTAGTCATGATACCATTGTTCACATAACCAATGTCCGCTAAGAATCCTCCTATGGCTGTATCTGGTGTTAAGAGTTTCCATCCGAGCAAAGTACCGAAGCCGAACAACTCGCGAATGGCAGCTACTAAAATCAAGATAGCCCCATAACCCAATCCGTTTCCAATTCCATCTAGGAAACTAGGCCAAGGTTTGTTCGCCATCGCAAAGGCTTCCAAACGTCCCATCACAATACAGTTGGTAATGATCAATCCGATGAATACGGAAAGTTCTTTACTCAAATCATATACAAAAGCTTTTAGCAATTGATCTACTACGGTTACCAAAGTCGCGATGACCAATAATTGGATAATCATACGAATTCGACCAGGCATAATGTTTCTGATCAAAGAAACCGTCAGGTTGCTTACTGCCATTACTGCCACCACACATAGTGACATTACCAATGCTGGCTCTACTTGCGTCGTTACGGCTAGTGCCGAACAAATTCCCAATACCTGAACAGTAATTGGGTTGTTGTCATCTAAAGGATCTACAACGAGCTTTCTATTCTTTGAAGAGAATAAGGGCTCGGATGCCTTTTCAACTACGGCTGTTGTTGTATCGCTCATAGTTATTAGTTTTTTACCGTTTTGAAATAAGGAAGATAAGAGCGAAGATTTCCATCAATCATCGCTTGAACCCCATCTCCTGTGATGGTGGCGCCAGAGATTCCATCAACTATATGATCAGCATCTGCTATCTGCTTGCCTTTTTTGACAACAATGCCAACGAATTCACCTTTGTTATTCATCAACTTCTCGTTCTTGAAACTGTCTTGAAACCAATCTTTGTTGATCTCAGCTCCTAGACCAGGTGTTTCTCCAACGTGTGTGAAAATTGCTCCTGCTACTGTATTGAAGTCAGGCTCAAGGGCGATGTATCCACCGATGTAATCCCAAAGTCCATTTCCGTGCATCGGAACAACGTACTTTTTCTTTCCATCTATGTCTGAAATATAGATGGGTAATTGTTGATCAACAGCTGGCTTTGCATATTCTTTGCGCATCGTCAATTTGAGAGGCTCAACACCCGTCAAAGGCTTTCCTTGACCATTTACTACAACTGGAGTGATGTACTTGTCAAACAATTCCATTGCATTTTCCTTTTTCACATCTGGAATGACGGATCGGAGAATGTTGAATTTGTTGTCTTTTTCTTCTTCTGCCATTTGGATAGGTTTCAAACCTGTAGCCAAACCAGAAAGTAGAAGCGCTACCAAAATCACCGTAACGGTAGCGAATCCGAGTGTATATATATTACTATCCGTTTGCACGAGCTAATCTTCTTTTGATGTTTTTAGAATAAACCCAGTGATCGATCAGTGGTGCAAATACGTTCATGAAAAGAATCGCCAACATCCATCCCTCAGGGAAGGCAGGGTTCAAAACACGAACAATAATTCCAACACACCCGATCAAAAAACCGTAGATCAATTTTCCTTGCATGGTCTGCGCTGCCGTTACTGGATCAGTTGCCATGAAAGCCATTGCGAACAAGAAACTACCCATAATTAAGTGGTAGTACCAAGGCACCGCGAAGAAAGGATTTGCTGTGGCGAATCCAAACACTTCTGTCGATAGGTAACCTCCAAACATGTTGATGAAGAAACCCATGAAGGCTGCTCCTACAATCATGGACAACATGATTCTCCAACTTGCGATTCCGGTTACAATCAACATCAAAGCACCAATGATAACTGCAATCTTGCTAGTTTCTCCAACCGATCCGGGAATGTCTCCAACAAACAAACTTTGTAAAGTAAATTGATCAGCGACTGCCGACCAACCTCCCTTTGCAGCAAGGGCTAATGGAGTAGCTCCCGAGAAACTGTCGACCAAGAGTTTTTTCATGCCGCCGTCGGGCACGACTGTTTGTCCCAGCTCCTGTAAGGTAGCTGCACCCATTCCAAAGATGTTGTGTAAAATATTGTAGTCGTATGCCACCCAACAAGTATCACCTGATATTTCCGTAGGGTAAGCAAAGAACAAGAAGACCCTTGCAGTAAGGGCAACGTTTACGATATTCATCCCAGTTCCTCCAAATGCCTCTTTACCAATAATTACAGCAAAGGCCACGGCAATTGCCAACATCCACAGTGGAATGTCTGGTGGAACAATCAATGGAATCAGCATTCCCGTTACCAAGAAGCCTTCCTCAATGGGATGTCCTTTCTTAGCAGCAAAGAAAAATTCGATTCCAAGACCTACAACATGTGCTACAATGATTATCGGTAGCAACTGTAAAAAGCCGTAGGCCAATTTTGTGAAAATGGCTTCTCCCAATCCAGGGTATAAACCATAGGCCGTATAGTGTTGGTGCCCAATGTTGAACATACCGAAAAGCAAACACAGCTGTAATGCCATTACAACCGTTACCATCGTTCTTTTTAGATCGATACCGTCTCGTATGTGCACTCCCTCCGATGTGGTGGAGTTGGGGGCAAAAAGGAACGTCGCAAAACCGTCATAGATGGTGTGCAGGTATTTATTACCCGCCATCTTCGGCTCGATCGTTTCCAGAAAGTTTCTTAGAAATTTCATTTAATGCTCAATTTGACTGATCAACAGTCTTTTGTTTGATTTTTATTTTAACCCTGTTCTAACATTATGTTGATTCCATCACGTAGAATCTTCTGCAGATTAGATTTTGACGTACAAGCAAATTCGCACAAGGCAATATCTTCTTCGATGACTTCATAAATGCCCAAGCCTTCCATCATATCCAAATCCTCGAACAAGATGTTTTTCATCAGCGCTTGAGGATGAATGTCCATTGGCATTACTTTTTCGTACTCACCTGTCACTACGAAAGCTCTATGCTCTCCATGTGTGTTGGTGTTCACGTCCATTGCGGCTTTGCTGCCAAACAGACCTGACAAGAAAGTTTTCGAAAGTGTTGGTCGCTTGTAACTTGGTAAAAGCCATCCCATGAACTCGTAGTCATCTCCTTCGGTTAGCACCGTTACTTGAGAGTCTTGAAAACGAACGTGGTCTTTTATGCCTACCGTTTTGCCCGTAAGTGGGTTTCCACTAATTACACGAACATGGTCAGAAGTCAAATTTCCTTGCAACATTTTCTCGATCGAAACACCCATGAAAGCCTTAAAGTACTTTGGCTCTTTTACTGGAGGTCCAGCAACAGAATACAGACGTTCCGTATTGAACTGCTGATCTTTGTACATGCGTCCCAAAGCAACTAAGTCTTGCATGCGAATGGTCCAAACAACGTCATTTTTGTTGATGGCGTCAATGTGGTGAATTTGTACACCTACATTTCCTGCTGGATGTGGTCCTTCCACTTTGTGAATTTCCACGCCGTTCAAATCATTGAACTCGTTCGCACTTTGGGTTCTTCCGTTCAAAGAAAGATGCACTTTTCCAGGCGTCAACTTTTTGAGAACGTCGATTCCTTTTTGGAGATAGTTACCCATTCCAGTTACCGCAAAATTGTAATCTGGAGCTAGGGGAGCACTGTCGAAGCCAGAAATAAAAATCGCCTTCGGTACTTCCTCCAATTCAGCCATTACCCCATAAGGACGCTGAACCAAGAAAGGCCATGCACCATTGGCAGCCATGTGGTGTACCAATTGTTCGCGACTACATGCGTTTATATCTAAACGCTGAATTTCACGGTATTGATTGCTGCTATCGGCTAGGATTACCAGTTCGTCAATCCGACGTTTCGGCCCTCTTCTGATTTCTGCAACTTCTCCACTTACAGGAGAAACGTGCATTATGTCTGGACGTCTTTTGTCAAAAAACAAAGGATCACCCGCTCGAACCTCATCGCCAACAGCGACAAGAACTTTCGGAATAGGTGAGAGTCCATGAAAATCAATTGGTCTGACTGAATACGTCGTGGGTGTGAAGTTCGTGGCTATCGCCTTTTGAGCAGCCCCTTGGATGTTAATGTCGTATCCCTTTTTGAGCTTGATCGTTTTACCCATCTAATTGTAAATATCTCGTCTAAAAAATCACCGCAAAAATAGCACTTATTTGGATAATATCCGCTTTTTCGACTAATGTATGCTCCTTGTTGAACAGTCTTGTCTTTCTCTTACACGAACATTGAAAATTACTTTGATTGCTCTTAGGATCAAGCTTAAGAGCATAAGGCTAAAAAGAAAAGCGACCCCTTTTACAGGAGTCGCTCTATAATGAATCACTTCAGTTTTTTGTTCTATGCAAAGAAAGAAAAGTACCCCAGGCGGGACTTGAACCAGCACGCACATAATATATACAAGATTTCAAGTCTTGCGAGACTGCCAATTCCACCCTCAGAGCATTTATTTCATCTTGTCTGTGCTTCTGCGCAGATTACACTTTCTCAATCACCATAGCAGAAGCTCCGCCACCGCCATTGCAAATTCCAGCTGCTCCTAACTTTCCGCCTTTGTGCTTCAAAGCAGAAACAAGCGTACACATAATTCTCGCTCCTGAAGCACCAATTGGGTGTCCCAAAGAAACGGCTCCTCCTAAAACATTCACTTTAGCAGGATCTAGTTCCATTTTCTGGTTGTTGGCAACTGCTACTACAGAGAAAGCTTCGTTTATTTCGAAAATGTCAATTTGGTCAATGCTCAAGTCTGCTTTCTTCAAAGCTTTAGGCACTGCCAAAGATGGGCTGGTCGTAAACCATTCCGGTTCTTGAGCAGCATCCGCATAGCTTAAGACTTTTGCCAAGGGCGTCAAGCCCAGTTCTTTCACTTTAGCTCCGCTCATTAAAACCATTGCGGCTGCACCGTCATTGATTTTACTAGAGTTGATCGCAGTAACAGTTCCGTCTTTCTTGAAAGCTGAACGAACCGTTGCTACTTTGTCGTAATTTATTTTCTTGTACTCATCATCGTCTGAAACTACAACAGCATCTCCACGTCTTTGTGGTACTTCAACGGCAATTAGCTCATCAGCAAAATGACCAGCTTCGTAAGCAGCCGTTGCACGCTTGTAGCTTTCAATAGCATAGGCATCCTGTTGGTCACGAGGAATCTCACAGCCATCAGAACAAACCTCTGCAGCACTCCCCATCATATAGCCTTTGTAAGGATCTTGCAAGCCATCGCGCACGATACCATCAATCATTTCAGCATTTCCGTAACGGTATCCACCACGAGCCTTAGGAATGTAGAACGGAGCATTGGTCATGCTTTCCATTCCTCCTGCCACCACAACATCGGCATCACCTAAGCGAATACTTTGGGTGGCAAGCATGATGGCTTTCATCCCTGAAGCACATACCTTATTGATAGTAGTACAAGGCGTGCTATTGTTTATTCCTGCAGCTAAAGCAGCTTGTCTTGCAGGTGCCTGTCCGTTATTGGCAGTCAGAACATTGCCCATGAAGACCTCATCTACTTGATCTCCATTAATTTTTGCACGCTCAATGGCGCCTTTCATCGCAATAGTTCCCAACTGCACGGCAGTCATGGAAGCCAAACTTCCGCTGAAGGCTCCAATAGGTGTGCGAGCCATAGACACGATATAAACTTCGTTCATAGTATTGTTGATTTTCTGGGCGCAAAGGTAAGACTTCTAGATTGTTCTGGCTTGTTCCCCTGCAGTCTTTAGCGCCTTCTCTAATGCTTTGCAAATAAATGCTTAGGAGATTTTGCTAATAAAAGGGAACTATCTTTGCAACACATACATTAATAGGTCGAAGAACGACATGCTTATGGCGCCAAGATTACCACTCGCCCACATCCTGTCCTAGGATTTAGACCTGTTAAACAAGACAACAGAAGAAAAGAAGACAAAAGAAGATTTTGAAGAGAAAGAAAAACAAAGAAGGAATAGAAGAGTCGAAATATCGACTCATCCAATTATTTAAGAAACATCCCAAAACGGGATTTACCTACAAGTCTGTTTGTAAAAGAATAGGCATGAAGGGACCTGCCAAACCCAAAGTGGTTGGCATGATGAACGCCCTAGAAAAAGAAGGAGTTATTTATCGCACGAAAGGCAACCGCTTTTTCCTAGTGCGCAAAAAAGGAGAGGAGGAGCGTCCTCAAGACAAAGACCAGATTGTTACAGGAATTGTTGATTTGACGGCGAAGGGCTCTGCCTACATTGTCACCGACGACATCGCTGAAGATGTATTTGTTCCACAACGATCGCTCGGGAGAGCCTTTGATGGTGATGAAGTGAGTGTGCGAATTGTTCCAAAAAGACGAACCAAAGTGGAAGGCGAGGTAGTAGAAGTGCTAAAGCGCCGCCAATCGGAGTTCGTGGGAATCATGGACATTTCGAAGAAACACGCATTCTTTATTCCAGACAAAACAGGCATTACGGTTCACTTTTTTATTCCCAAAGAAAAACTCGGAAAAGCGAAGAACGGGGATAAGGTGATTGTAAAGATTGTGGACTGGCCGGAACATGTGAAAAGCCCTTACGGATCGATTATTCGGGTCTTAGGGAAGCCAGGAGAGAACGAAGTGGAAATGGTTTCGATTTTGGTCGAAAACGGATTCGACATGGAATTCCCAAAAAAGGTCTTAGCGCAAGCGCAAGCTCTTTCAATGGATATTCCGAATAAGGTGATTGCGGAACGAAACGATTATCGAGCGCATCCGACTTTTACCATTGATCCACTAACTGCAAAAGATTTTGATGATGCCCTTTCGATTTTCAAAAAAGAAAATGGGAATTGGGAAGTCGGTGTACACATCGCAGATGTAACACATTACATTATTCCTGATTCGAAGTTAGATCGAGAAGCCTATTTTAGAGCGACTTCCGTTTATTTGGTAGATCGGGTTGCTCCGATGTTTCCAGAAAAGATTTCGAATGGAATTTGTTCTTTGCGACCACATGAAGATAAACTGACCTTTTCTGCACTTTTTGAAATTAATCCGGAAGGGGAAGTTTTAAGTGTAGATTTTTGTAGGGCAGTGATCCATTCTGATCGCAGGTTTACCTATGAAGAAGCCCAAGAGGTGATTGAAACCGGCGAGGGTGATTTTGTGGAGGAAATTCAGGCCTTAAATCACTTAGCAGGAATTCTTCGCAAGAAGAAATTTGCTGAAGGAGCAATTACTTTCGACAAACCAGAAACGAAATTCGTCCTAGACGAAACGGGTCATCCGATTGATGTTTACATCAAGGAAAGAAAAGACGCGCATTTATTGGTGGAGGATTTTATGTTGCTGGCGAATAAAGCGGTAGCGCAATATTTTACCAACTGGAAAGACGGAAAGAAAAAGGCACCAGGTATTTATCGGGTACACGATTCGCCTAATATGGAAAAGCTGGAACAGTTCGGAGAATTGGTTCGAAAGTTTGGACATAAATTGCATTTGGGAACGCCAAAAATGATTGCGGAATCGCTCAATAAATTATTGAAGAAAGTAAAAGGCAAGCCGGAGCAAAGCATGGTGGAAACACTAGCGGTGCGTTCGATGGCAAAGGCCATTTATACCACAGAAAATATTGGGCATTACGGATTAGCTTTTGAAGACTACACGCACTTTACGTCTCCGATTCGAAGATATCCTGATGTGCTGGTGCATCGTCAGTTACAGGCCATGTTAGATGGCAAGCCTGATGTTGATAGAGATGGAATTGAAGAGAAATTGCAACACTCTTCTATTCAGGAAAAGAATGCAGCACGCGCGGAAAGAGAATCGGTAAAATACAAGCAAGTAGAGTATTTAGCGGATCGACTAGGAGAGGAGTACGAAGGAGTAATATCAGGAGTGCAACGCTACGGTATTTTCGTGGAACTCGATGGCAATGGTTGTGAAGGCTTACTTAGAACGGAAGGACTCGGACGAGAGAAGTTTATTTACGACGAGGATCGCTTCGCTCTGATAGGAATGAGCTCTGGGCTTAAATATCAACTAGGGGATAAAGTGAAAGTCATCATCGCTGCTACGAATTTGGAAACTCGAACGATTGATTTCGAATTAGCGGTAGAACGTGAAAAATCGAAACGTAAATAAGACGCATTTATTAGAAATAAATAAAGGCTACTCCTGGAAATGTGAGTAGCCTTTTTTAGTTTATATTGAAGATTCGAAGAAAGACTAGGAATTATGAATTTGTGTTTTATTTATTATTTAAATAATCTTGGTATATTACTCTCTTTATTTTTATTGGTTACTTCCTGCAGGGATTCAAAATCGATGAAAGTTTTATCTGAATTCCCACAATTAGTTATTGAAAATGATCT
>CALFBW010000286.1 GCA_937951415.1 uncultured Chitinophagales bacterium
GAAACAGGAACAGGCATTGAAGAAAATACTGCTTCGAATTTCAGTATTCACCCTAACCCGGTACAAGAGGTATTGTCTGCTCAGTATAATTTAAACACTTCAAGTGAAGTGGTGTTTGAGTTATTCGATCTTTCTGGAAGATTGGTGTATAGCAACAACTTGGGCACTCAAGCGGCAGGATTAAATACCATTCAAATTAATCGCGCAGAAATTCAACTGCCAGCGGGTGTCTATACTTCACGCATTAGTGGTGATAAATTAACGCTTACTGAAAAAGTCGTTTTGAATTAATATTTATTCAATTTGATAAAATATGAGATGGCTCATCACAAATGTGATGAGCCATTTTTTATTACAGAAAATAGCGCCCGGCAAATTATTTGTCAAAAACAATAAAAAACACTAGCTTGAAGTCAGAAGGGATATTGGACACCTTATTCACCGTCCAAATATTTATTTAATTTTTAAAGATTCCACTATGAAAAAAATTTCATGTCTTTTAATGATTTCGTGTTTGCTTCTAGCCTCTTGCGGAGGGGATGACGAACCCAGTTTTGCTCAAGATTGCACCTATTTAAAAGTAAGAGAAGGCACCAAATTCACATATTCAGTAAACAGCTCATCTTCTTTCAGTAGCTCCACTATTGCATCTGAAGTAACTGGCCAGGAAACCATTGATGGGGTTGTAATGTCCATCCTAACTGACAGCGACGGCGCAGATTATGCCTACATTGGTTGTAATGGAGATATGCTTACACAAACACTAATTTCGGGAAGTTCTGTAGGATCTACTGGCATGATTAGCGGCGATGCCTTTTTCAACTATGACTTCGGTACCGCTATCGGAGACTCAAGCTTCTTAGGATCCGTTGATGTGAGTGACGTTTCTAATGGTATAAGTTTTACAAATTCGAATGATTACTACGGTAAAGTCTTGGAAAGAGACTTAACGATGGAAGTCGCAGGGACGAACTATACCGATGTCATAAAATACGAAGTAAATACTTTTTCCAGTGGAGATTCCTGGCCAAGCGGAGTGAATCATAGCATCAATACTATCTACTATTTCGCACCTGAGGTTAGCGCTATTTATACTGTAGCTACTCAACCTTACCTCGGTACATTTTTTGAGCAAGAAACTACTGTTGAATTAATCGATTACACCTATTAAAACCAGATTTAATTATCAGGATTTATTGTTCACTAAGATCTTTTTAATATTAAAAAAGGGGATTACTACTATCAGTAATCCCCTTTCACTTTCATGTATTGCCAAATAAAGAAGGCAGCATTTACACATATTCCCCTAGCTCCAACCAACGGTCACCCTTTTCATCGAGTTCTTTAATGACCACTCCCAATCTTTCGGAGGCTTTCATTAACTCTTCATGTTCCATCGCTTGACCCATAGCCGCTTCGATTTCAGCTTTTTCTTTTTCTAGTTTCTCGATCTCCCGACCTAGTTGCTTAAATTCTTTTTGCTCGTTGTAACTGAGTTTTTTATCTCGCTGCGTCTGCTTTTGCTTAAGTCCTTCCGCTTCTTCTGCTTGAGCTGCTGCCTTGTCTTCTTTAGCTTTTAGGCGAGCTGCTTTTTCGCGCTCCACCAAATCCATTCGAAAATGGGTGTAGTTGCCAGGAAAGTCTCGCACTTTCCCCTCACCCTCAAAAACAAAAAGGTGATCAACTAACTTGTCCATAAAGTAACGGTCGTGTGTTACTACAACTAATACCCCTTTAAATTCCATCAAGAAATCTTCTAGGACATTTAATGTCATCAAATCCAAATCATTTGTCGGCTCATCCAAAATCAAAAAGTTCGGATTCTCCATCAAAATTCGAAGCAAATGGAGTCGTCTTTTTTCTCCTCCACTTAAAGTGCTAACAAATTGTTGTTGTTGTTCTTTGCTAAATAAAAAGCGATCGAGCAGTTGATGTGCCGTCAATTTTTGTCCGCCGTGCATTCGAATAAAATCGGCAACTTCTCGAACGGCTTCCATCACTCGCAAGCCTCCTTTTATTGCATTATTTTCTTGCTTGTAATAGCCAATTTTAATTGTTTCTCCTAAGGTGATCTTTCCAGCATCGGGCTCCAGGTTGCCCACTATCATATTGAGCATCGTGGTTTTACCTGTTCCGTTCGCCCCTACAATTCCCACTCGTTCAAAGCGTTTAAACTTATAGGTAAAACCGTCCAGAAGTTTTTTATTCCCGAATGCTTTGTGTACACTTTTAAACTCCAAGACTTTGCTTCCCATGCGCTCCATCTTGATATCGAGTTTCACCTCCCCTTCTAGTAAATTTACTTTCGCTTTTTCTTCCGTTTCATAAAAGGAGGAAATTCGCGCCTTCGCTTTCGTAGTCCTTGCTTGCGGTTGTCTCCGCATCCAATCCAGTTCCTTCCGATACAAGCGCATCGAAGATTCCTTCTGCATAATACGATTGTGCTGAAGCTCCGATTTCTTTTCTAGATAGTAATTGTAGTTACCCTTGTATCTGTAAAGTTGTCCATTTTCTAATTCAATAATTTCGTCGCAAACAACATCTAAAAAATAACGATCATGGCTCACCAAGAGAAGTGTCGAATTCTTTGTACCCAAAAACTTTTCTAACCACTCGATCATCTCAATATCCAAATGGTTAGTGGGCTCATCCATGATCATAAAATCGGGCTCTTGGATCAAGACTGCTGCCAATGCAACCCGCTTTACCTGTCCTCCTGACAAGGTCCCGATTTTTGCCTCTAAATCTTCAATCTTGAGGCGAGAAAGGACTTCCTTTACTTTCACTTCATAATCCCAAGCTTGTAAACGGTCCATTTCCTCCATCAACTTCGCCAAGCGCTTTTCTTGATCGGGCGAAGGATTGCTTTGCTGCTTAAGTAGACAATGCTCGTAATCCTTGATGGCCTTTAATGCTGGATTATCCGTTTGAAAGATGGCTTCCAAAACAGAAGCGGCTTTATCTAGCTTAGAATCTTGTGATAGAAAACCCAGCCGAATGTCTTTTCTTATTTCTATGCTTCCGCTGTCAGGCTCTTCCAAACCAGCGATGACATTTAGCAGAGAAGTTTTACCCGACCCATTTCTAGCAATAAGAGCGACTTTTTGCCCTTTGCTAATACTCAAGCTGATGTCTTGAAACAGGATACGGTCACCGTAGGTCTTGGACAAACCTACTGAATAGAGATAATTCACGCTACAAAAATACGTGATGCATTGTTATGGCTAGACTGATTGGATTTTATTGCTGAAAAAGCATCTAAAGTCTCAGCGATCTTCTTCAAAGGAATTCCCCTTAACTGCAGCCTCTTGCTCAATGAAAGAGAAGAGTTCTTCGGTGTCAATGAATTGACCGTGTTCATGCTCATAAGAAGCATGTTGAAGATAAAAGCCCCAATTGATAAGCACCACAAACACGAGCGCCGCCAAAGCAGTAAGCATTTGCTTACTGAATGTTCTTTCTGCCGTATTTTCATGAAACAAACTCAAGTAGTTGCTGATCTTTGTTATTGTATAAAAGAACAACGTCAGAAAATCTTTGAAAGTTGCCTGGTAGAATCACCCTTGGGGCTTTTTTAACAAGATTTGACAATGCGCTGATTGTTTAGATTTTTTGCAAAGATTTAAACTTTTGTTTGCACAATAGGTTTTAGTTCTAGAAATAGCCATTTTAACAAATCGATATAATGAAACATTTATTTATTCTATTTGCTGCTGCAATGATGATTGCTAGCTGCGCACAAGCTCCTGATGCCGACAAGGCCAAAGTAGAGAGCGTAAGTGACAAAGATCAAGCTGCTGCTGCAACAAGCGCTCAATCTATTACAGGTTTGAACGTCGACACCAAAAGAAGTGTAATCAAGTGGATAGGCACGAAACCAACAGGTTCACACGAAGGAACTATTGGTATCAACAAAGGGAAATTGAGCGTGGTAAAAGGACAAGTCAAAGGAAACTTTTCCATTGATATGAAGAGTTTGAAAGTAACAGATCTTCAAGGAGACCAAGCTGAAAATTTAGCTGGGCACTTGATGTCGGATGACTTTTTCAAAGTTGAGAAACACCCTGAAGCTCGATTCATATTGACAGAAACTAGAAAGTTTGATAAAGCCGAGTATGAAGGGCAAGAACTAAAAATGAAAGATGCGACGCATACCGCTACTGGATTGCTAACCATGTTAGGAGTAAGTAAGAAGATCAGCTTTCCCGCTGTTATTGAAATAACGGATCAAGCTGTGAAAGCGAGTGCTAATTTCAATATTGACAGAACACAGTGGGGTATTTCATATGGAAACGATTCTTCACTGGGAGATAAGTTTATAAAGCCGGAAGTAAACATTGGCATAGAGCTTGTATCTAGTAGATAGACCCTGTTGATAAACCCAACTGAAAAGCCCGCCTCACCCCCTTGCGCGGGCTTTTCTATTTTATAAAACGTAGATTAAGTGGTCATAACACCTTAAACTTGATCGTCAAGTGTTCACAATTGCATACAAGAGTACAATTTAACACCAATCTCCACCTGAAATTTTCATTTATTCACTAGCTCGCATTTTTTGGTAAATTTGTGGCCTATTAAGAAATTGCTATGCTCGACAAGTTAGAAGCCATAAAGATGAGATGGGAGGATATAGGTCAACAGTTGACCGATCCGAACACCCTCAGTGACATTAAGCGGTATACGCAGTTGAGCCGTGACTATAAAGAGTTGGGGCAAATCGTAGAAGTATACAAGAAGTTCAAGGATATTCTTAGCAATATTGACAACAACAAGGACATGCTTCGCAACGATGACGATCCTGAGATGCGCGAGATGGCGAAGCTGGAACTTGAAGAGCTTGAACCAGAAAGAGATAAACTAGAAGAAGAGGTCAAATTTTTATTGATTCCAAAAAGCCCTGAGGATAGAAAGAATGCTATTCTAGAAATTCGCGCGGGAACGGGAGGCGATGAAGCTGGGATTTTTGCTGGAGACCTTTTCCGCATGTACAGTAAATACATGGAAAGTCGTGGCTGGAAAACAGAGCTACTTACCAGTAATGAAGGAAGCTCAGGAGGATTCAAAGAGATTTCTGTAAGTATCGCCGGAGCCGACGTATATGGTGACATGAAGTACGAATCGGGTGTTCACCGTGTACAGCGTGTACCAAAGACGGAATCGCAGGGTCGAGTACACACTTCAGCTGCTACAGTCGCAGTGCTACCCGAAGCAGAAGAAGTCGATGTTGAAATCAAAAAGTCTGATATTCGGCGAGATACTTATAGAGCTTCTGGTGCAGGTGGTCAGCACGTAAACAAGACAGAGTCTGCGGTTCGACTCACTCACCTTCCTACCGGAATTGTCGCAGAGTGCCAAGATGGTCGTTCACAATTTAAGAACGAGGATATGGCCATGAAGATGCTTCGTACCCGTATTTATGAGAAGATGCTTGCCGAACACAATGCAGCTATTGCAGATGCTAGAAAGTCTTTGGTTTCGACTGGAGACCGTTCTGCAAAAATTAGAACCTACAACTTTCCTCAAGGGAGGGTAACCGATCACCGCATCAATTTAACGCTTTACAGTTTAGATGATATCCTTGGAGGAAATATTCAAGGGATCATTGATGCTTTGAAAATCGCAGAAAACGCCGAGAAGCTAAAGTCGGCTGGGGAGTAGTAAGTTTGAATCAATCTTTTCGTTCTTGCCATAGAAAGTTGCAGCCTTCATCGAAAGGGCAGACCTTTGCGGTCGTTTTTATCAATTTTCTGACGAGACCAATATGAGTCAACCTACTTCTTTCCCGAAAGACAAGATCAAGATTTTACTATTAGAAGGAGTCCACCAAGATTCCATAAAGGTGCTTAATGCTGCCGACTACCACAACGTGGAATTGCTGCCGCATGCCTTGACAGAAGAGGATCTCATTGAAAAGATTAAAGACGTACACTTCGTAGGTATTCGCTCGAAAACTCAAATGAATAAAAGAGTCATTGAGAATGCTCCCAAACTAATGGGAATCGCCTGTTTTTGCATCGGAACCAATCAAGTGGATTTGGAAGCTGCAATGGAACATGGTGTGGCAGTGTTTAACTCTCCTTATTCTAATACAAGATCTGTTGCAGAATTGGTGATCGCTGAATGCGTGATGCTCATGCGTCGAATCCCTGAGCGCAGTCACAATGCTCATAAAGGAGAATGGATGAAGGATGCCGATGACAGCTATGAGCTCCGTGGAAAAACCTTGGGAATAGTGGGTTACGGCCATATTGGATCTCAAGTTTCCATACTAGCTGAAGCACTTGGCATGAAAGTACTTTACTACGATATAGTACCTAAACTGCCGCTTGGAAATGCAGATGCAGTTGAATCATTAGAAGAGCTATTGGCGGCTTCAGACGTACTTACCTTACACGTTCCAGCTGATCAAAGCACAGCTTACATGATCAAAGACGAGCAGATTCGTCAAATGAAACCCGGGTCTTACATTCTGAATTTGAGCCGAGGAAACGTAGTAGAGCTCAATGACTTGCGCGCTGCTATTTTGGATGGTCATATCAAGGGTGTGGCTGTTGATGTGTTCCCCAAAGAACCAAAGTCTCCAAACGAAAAATTTACGAGCCCTTTACAAGATTTACGCAATGTAATTCTTACTCCGCACATCGGAGGATCTACACAAGAAGCCCAGCAAAACATTGGTAAAGATGCTGCAGTGAAAATCGTTTCGTATTTGGATAAAGGAACAACCGTAGGTTGCCACAGTGTTCCTGAGCTTAGCTTGTACAGCAGTTCGAATGAAAAGACACACCGAATTTTACACATTCACCACAATGTTCCAGGTGTATTGTCTAGCATCAACAGCACATTATCTAGCCTAAATGTGAATATTCTTGGACAGTACTTGAAGACTAATGAGAAAATTGGCTACGTAGTTTTGGATGTGGAAAAAGCTACCTCTGCTGAAGCATTAGAAAGTCTAAAGAACGTAGATCACACTATTCGCGCTAGAATTCTTTACTAGACAGCCTCCGAAAGAATTCGGACTTACTTCTTTGAGACTTCGTCTAATCTGGCAATGATTCGCTCGTACAAGGCTTCGTATTGTTTGGGATGATTGCTGTAGAACTCCATGAGTTCTTCCAGCTCTTCCTCTCCCACGCCGTGTAAGTCAAAAACACGTGTGTACAATTGATCTAAGTCCACTAAGACCAAACTGTCTTTGACGAATTGCCTGTTTTTCATAGCAGCTTCGGCTAAGTGTACATCTATCAATAGTGCTATACTTTTTTCCTCCTCTATCGGAGGTTTCACATACACTTCCGTTGATCCCTCTTCTGACTGTGAAGATTGGCAGGAACCTAGGCTGATTAAGCAGGCAGTAAAAATCAAAAGGGAAAGGCACATAGACTTCATCGACATCCAAGATAAAACGAATGTTTTTGATGCTTATTGAAGGATCGCCAATGAGAATTGTTTTAAAGAGTCAAACTAAAAAACTTTTGCGCAGGAGTCTCCATATCGTTTAAATACATCTCGCTTTTCTGCCACCCTTTCAGGCAGCTCTTTCTTTTAAATTCCTAGTCCGTCAGTAATCCTTTACTTTTACGGCCATACTAGACATTATGGAAATTCTCAAATCACTTGAAAAAGAACTCTCAGCCTACAAAGCGCAGTTGGTGGCTGTCAGTAAAACCAAACCGGTCTCAGCTATCCAAGAGTTGTACGATGCTGGACAGCGAATTTTTGGGGAGAACCGTGTCCAAGAACTGGTCGAGAAGGAGAATGCGCTTCCCAAAGACATTCAGTGGCAAATGATTGGTCGATTGCAAACCAACAAAGTAAAGCAAATTGCCTCTTTCATTGACCTCATTCATTCCGTAGATAGCGAACGTCTTTTATTAGAAATAAATAAAAGAGCAAAAATGGAAGATCGAGTGATTGATTGTCTCCTGCAATTTTTTATAGCAGAAGAAAGTACCAAACAGGGTTTTTCCTTTGAAGAAGCTCAATCCCTTTTAAAAAGTCCTGTCTATTTATCACTGCAAAATATCCGAATAAAAGGTGTGATGGGCATGGCAACTTTCACTTCTAACCACGATCAAGTTCGCTCGGAATTTGCTCGGCTGCGCGGCATCTTCGAGCAATTAAAAGCAGAACATTTTCCCGAGTCTGGGCATTTCACTGAAATTTCTATGGGCATGTCGGGCGACTACGCACTTGCTTTAGAAGAGGGAAGCACCTTGGTTCGCATAGGAAGCCTCTTGTTTGGGACAAGAAACTATCACTAAGGACGGATTAGGCAGCGATAAAAAGCTGTCCATTGACTAATTTCGCTTTACTTAAAATATCTGTAAGCTCAAGTTTTTATTTATGAAATTGCCATTTTTTGTTTTTTGCATATTGCTTTCCTTGGGACTTTTTGCTCAAGAAGGAAGTCAGTATGAAAAATACTACAGTAGCTTGGCAAAATCTGCTATGGCTCAAAACAACTGGGTACAAGCCTTGGAGCACTTCGAAAAAATCAAGAACAAGTTCCCTGAAAACAAGACCTACGATTTTGAGATAGCGATGGTGCATTATCGCAATCAGAATTATTCAAAGGCTATTGAACTGTCGAAGGCTCTATTGGAAAGAGACCCTTCGAACATTGAGTTGCATAGATTACTGGCAAACGCTTATGACCTCGACGAGCAACACGAAAAGGCCAAAGAGCATTTATTAAACACCATAGAAAGCTATCCTAACGACGGTGAATTTTTCTTTGACTTAGGAGTAATTGAGTATTTGAAAGGGAACGATCAGACGGCCTTAGATCACTGGGAAGGCGGGATAAAAGCCGACCCTTATTTTGCAGACAATTACTATTGGGTCACGAAAATGTACGCTGAATCCAACAAACCTATTTGGGCAATTTTGTACGGTGAAATGTTTTTGAACATTGATAAAGGGACGGAGCGATTCGCAGAAATAAGCAGTTTAGTTTTAGAACTAAATAAAAACTTAATCGAACAAAAATCTGCTAAATACATCCTCATTCAACTGGATCATCTTGGAACGAATTCTTTCGAACAAGCTTTCGAATCCATTTATAGCGATTTACGCAATCGTGGAAAATTGGACATCCAAAACATGGGTATTGTAAGTAGTGATAATTCCTTTAGTTACATAAAAGCGATAGCTGAAGTGCGAAAGCATTTCATAGAACTGTGGTCAGAAAAACATGGAGACAGTTTAAATATGCCGGTTTTCAATTGGCAACAAAAGTTGATGGAAGAAGGCCATTTGGAAGCATACGTTCATTGGCTTTTACTCAATGGAGAGCCTAATTACTTCTTGAGTTGGCAAAGTAAAAATCGCAGCGCTTACAATGATTTTTTGATGTACATGAGTTCTAATCCTCCTCGAATTGATGTACTGAACTACTTTATGCGCAAAGACTACATTGGCAATTAACTGTCGCCTGCTTTTATCTTTACTGCGTCATTCTGTTGTATTTTTGCCTTGCAAAGATGAAGTCCCTTTTATTTATACTCCTACTTTTTATTGCTTCCCCTTCATTCGGGCAACAATTCGCCGATGGCCAATTGAAAAGCAGTCGAGTGGCCACTGCAAAAGCAGAAAAGGACGATTACCTCCGCGATGCATGTGCTCGACTGGGCATTGATTTCGATCAAATCACAAACGTTTACATTCGAGCCTTTAAACAAGACGAAGTTTTAGAACTCTGGGTACAAGAAGGGCACGGGGAAACCTATCAACTTTTGAAGACTTATGATTTCTGCGCTAATTCTGGGATGTTGGGACCAAAACGAGAGCAAGGAGATTTACAGATTCCCGAAGGTTTCTACTTTATTGACCACTTCAATTCTACCAGTAACTACTACTTATCCTTAGGAGTGAACTATCCTAACCCTTCAGATGTGGTAAAAGGCAATCGCGCAAAATTGGGGGGAAGCATTTACATTCACGGGGCCTGTGAAACCATCGGTTGTATTCCTTTGACGGATGATAAAATAATGGAGGTCTATTGGATGACTGTTGTTGCCAGAGATCGTGGTCAACGCCATATTCCAGTACACATCTTCCCTTACAAGTTCGATGAAAGTTCTCCCAGTCCTTATCGAGCTACCAATATCAATGACCCAGAACTTTTACGCTTTTGGGAGAACATTGAACCTGCCTATTATCACTTTGAGCAGTATAGAAAACCGCCTTTTGTTGCCATTAATGAGGCGGGTGACTACGAGTTTTATTAAGCTAAAGCCTACACATAATGAATTTGTTTGATAAGCACCGCGAAGCCCTTGACAGAGCTGTAAAAGCGGTACACGAGAGAACCTTTTATGCCCGATTCCCTGAACATCCAAGGGCTTATGGAGAGGCCGTTTATGAAGGAGCAAAAGGCTTCGACCTGAAATTGGATCAACCATTTAAAGAGTTATTACAAGGCGAAGCTGTACGTTGGGCAGGTGAAGAAAACTCTCCCTTCACTCGCAAAGATCTGAACATTGACTATCCGATCTATTCTGCGGAAAGCCTATTAGAAAAAACGACTAAAGCCTTTACAAGTTGGCGCAAGACTAAGCTAGAACAGCGGGCAGGCATTCTCATGGAAGCGCTCGTACGCATTGAAGAACGCTTTGGAGAGATAGCTCAAGGCACGATGCATACGACAGGACAAAGCTTTATGATGTCCTTTCAGGCTTCCGGTCCACATGCCGCAGATCGCGGTTTGGAAGCAATGGCGATGGCTTGGCATTCCTTGCATCAGTTTCCAAAGGAAGTAGATTGGATTAAACCTGTGGGCAGAATTGAACTCAAACTGGAAAAGGAGTTTCTGCCAATTCCCAAGGGCCCAGCTTTGGTGATTGGTTGTTCCACTTTTCCTACTTGGAATTCGGCTCCAGGTATTTTTGCCAACTTAATGGTTGGAAACTCGGTCATTGTGAAACCACATCCTAAGGCGGTTTACCCCATAGCGGTGTTTGTGGCTGAGATTCAAAAAGTTTTGGAAACTGAGGGGCTGGATAGCCAAGTGATTCAATTAGCAGTGGATAGCTCAGACGACTTGATCACTAAAAAGTTGGCAGAGTCCTCCACGATCAAGGTCATAGACTACACAGGAGGAAACCAATTTGGGGACTACCTTGAAGGCTTGCCAGGAAAGACTACTTTCACAGAAAAATCGGCGATCAATCCTGTCATTATTGACTCTGCTTTTGACCTTCGTGAAGTGATGCGAAATTTGGCTTTTTCACTTTGTTTGTATTCAGGTCAAATGTGTACGGCTCCTCAGAATTTCTTCATTCCCGAAACGGGCGTAAAAACCAAAAACGGAGAAGTAGTACCCTACGCTCAAGTGGTTGATCTTTTACAAAACGAGATATCTGCTTTTGTACTCAATCCCAAAATGGGCGTAACCACTTTGGGAGCCATTCAAAGTGAGGAAACCTTTCAAAGGGCAAGATTGGCTCCACTCGAAACAGGAAATCCTATTTTGCCAGCCCTCGGAGTGAGAAACAAAGATTTTCCGAAAGCGCGCTTGTCTACCCCTTGCTTATTGGAAACAGTGGCTGCTCAACCTGCCGATTACGAACGCGAGTTCTTTGGTCCAGTTGCCCTAATTGTAAAAACAAAAAACACAGCCGATTCTATTGCTAGAGCCAAAGCAATGGTTCAAAAACACGGGGCAATTACTTGCGCTGCTTATACCGTAGATGATCAAATTCAAGAAACGATAAAGGAAGAGATGAACAGCGTATTTGCTCCTGTCACTTTCAATTTGATGGGCTTCCTTTGGGTGAATCAGCACGCAACTTTTTCTGATTTTCACGGAACAGGCGGAAACGCTTCAGGGAATGCTTCTTTCAGTGATCCTTCTTTTGTAAACCGTCGTTTCGTGTGGATTGGCAACCGACAAAGAAGTAAAAATTAACAGCCCTGATTTTGATTATGGGCGTATAAGTATTTATTTTTCAAAAAAGTGCAGCGATGAAGTTTTTGAAGTGTCTCCTAATTCTTGCCTTAGCTACTGGCTGTAGTTTTTCTGCATACGCACAGTGGGGGAATGCGGAATTGAGCCCAATAGCGCAAGATGGGCTTGATCCATCTATTTGGCATTCAATGAGCCATCAACATGTGGCTTGTACGGATGACGGGCAAGTACATTTCATTCATCAGCAACACAGTTATATATCAAACAACCTACTTTACAAAGTTTGGAATCCCATTGATGGATGGTTTGACAGTCAAATACTAAACGAAGAATTGGAGCATTGGCAGTCGATCCGTATGGTGAAAGGGAAAGAAAACACAATTTGGCTGACTTACATTTTGGACAATGAATTGTTTGCTGCAAAAATCGACGAAGGAGAGCTGACGAGTTGGCAAATAACAGATGGTGCAGTAGAACTTCAGGCAGGTAATATTGCGGCGGACGAAGATGGTAATGCACACCTTGCCTGGGCAATGAAAAACGCTGCTGGAAATTTCAAAATCTTCTACGCTACTGGAAGTGATGGCAATTACACCACGGAGGAATTGGCATTTAGTGAGCCTTTCCAAGATCCTGATGAACATGTACAGATTAGCTTGGTGGTAGACGATCAAGGGTTTCCGCACATTAGTCATTCAGGACCCGATATGGACGGGAAGCGCATTTTCTTCCTTTCGAAGAGGATCGTTGGAGGAAATCTTGTTTGGAACTATAGTACCATATTCGAACTAGATCAAGCAGTTGACTCAGACAGCCGTCTTTCCACCTCTGGAAATTACATTCACATGCTGGTAAGGTCGCAAGCCACAGAAGATGGTCCTGCAGATTTATTTTACCTACGAAAAACTTTAGAAGCCAACACTTGGCTAGAGCCCGTTTCACTGTATAGTGGTTCCTTTTTCATGGTGGGCGACTTAAGAACTGAAGCCAGTGGCGTGGCGCGTTTCGTCATGACTGACGATACACGCGCGGTAAGGTACTACGACAATAGCGATAATGGATTATGGACCGATACGCTTCTAATTGATGTAAAACCACACTTCGAGCTAAGTTTTGATATCTCTCCAGAAGGAAAAGCATATTTAGCCACTAAAAGCCACCAAGACATAGGAGCATTTGGTGATTTCACTGTAGTTCCAGCTGGGTTTTCTTCCATTTCCACGGAGCGTCTTCTACTCTATCCCAATCCGTGTTCAAACACAATTCATTTCAATACATTGTCCGAATTGCCTGAAATTCTTGTTTACGATCTAAGCGGCAAACTACAGTTGCGTTCGATTACAAACTCTTCTCAGCTGGACGTAAGCGCACTTAAATCTGGATACTACAGGCTTCTCCTTCGCTCGAAAGACCAAGTACGACAAGCTGCTTTCATTAAAGAATAAACAGCGCATTCTTTAAGGTGCTTTTGAACTTCACGGTTCCTCTTATTCTAAACTTTCATTTATTATTGAAAGTTTAGAATATTTATATCATCTTTGAAGTAGTCAAATAGAAGAGGATGGAAACGTATCGCTTGCTAGTAGATGAAAATTGCCCAATGTGTTGTTTGTATGAGAAAGCATTCTGCGCTCATGGGCTCTTATCAAGAGAAAATCAAACTTCGTATCAATCTTGTCCGCCCTCATTGAGCAATACAGTCGACATGGACCGAGCCAGAAATGAGATTGCGCTTTATTCAGTCAATAAAAACGAAACCAGCTATGGAATAAATGCGCTGCTTCGTCTGTTGGGTTCAAAATATTCGTGGATTGAACGTTTGGGAAAGTTGCCAGTAATTCACCAATTCTTATTGCTTTTGTACGGATTTATTTCATACAATCGAAAAGTAATTTACCCTGTTAAAATAAAAGCGGACAAAAAGGATTGCAGACCAGATTTACATCGAGGTTTTCGTTGGGCTTATATCATTTCTGTTGCACTGAGCACTGGATTCATTTTGAATCACTTTACTCCAAATCTTTTCGCCTACTTTAAAATTTCTCCCAATCCCATCCTAGAATATCTCATTTGTTTTGCTCAGATCGCTTGGCAGCTGGCGGTAATTCAGTTCATCAAAAAAGAGGTGACTTTAGAGTATCTCGGCAATATGTCAACCGTTTCTTTACTAGGAGGATTTGCTCTGCTCCCCTATTTATTCATAGGCCAAGTTTATACAATTTCACCTATTCTTTGCTTTACGTATTTCTTCGCTGTCGTTTGCTTTATGCTGCTAGAACATCTTCGTCGTTGTACCATCCTTAATCTCCCGATTATACTAACGCTTTCTTGGATCACCTTTCGTTGCGTGGTTTTACTCCTACTATTTATCCAATACTCATGAAAAATATATTGATTGCCGGCGGCAGTGGTTTTCTTGGAAAACAACTCAGCGAATATCTGTTAGAAAAAGGTTTTCAAGTTTCTATTCTTAGCAGGAATAAAAAAGATACGAACGCCATTTATTGGGATGGAAAAAATTTGGGTAAGTGGACAGAAACGCTGAATGAGGTTGACATCCTTATTAATTTATCTGGCAAGAGCGTAGATTGTAGATACAATAGCAAAAACCGGAAAGAGATTTTGGATTCCAGAATTGACTCTACGAATATTCTACAAAGCGCATTGGACGCTGCGCCTAAAAAACAACGACTGTGGCTAAATGCTAGCAGTGCGACAATATACATTCATGCGGAATCTCAATTAATGAGCGAATCTTCTGGAATTATTGGAGATGATTTCTCGATGAATATTTGCAAAAAATGGGAAGCTGCTTTTTTTAATAAAAGTGACGACAATACGCGCAAAGTTTCTCTAAGAACTTCTATTGTACTAGGAAATACTGGCGGGGCCTTTCCGAAAATTAAACACATTTGCAGTATAGGCCTGGGAGGTCATCAAGGCAATGGGAAACAAATGGTTAGTTGGATCCACATAGATGATTTTTGTGCAGCTGTTGACTACATAATTAAGCATAAGGAAATGGTTGGACCTATTAACATTACGGCACCAAAGCCTGTTAGAAACCGTCATTTAATGAAAGAGACCCGTAGCGCACTAGGCTGGAAATGGGGAATTCCTCAAGCGGCAGTTCTATTGGAAATTGGTGCACTACTTTTAGGAACAGAAACTGAGTTACTTTTAAAAAGTCGAAATGTCTATCCAGAGACTTTATTGAGACATGGCTTTAATTTCAAGTTTCCCTATATAAAAAATGCGCTGCAAAACCTAATTTAATTGCAGCGCATCTTCTTTGTTTATTATTTATTTCTTCTAGAACCTAGGACAAGCAATTCCACCTGTACGCTCTCTCCATTTGCCCGTATGTGCAAGTGAAATCTCGAATGCTTGACGTGTTGATCCTGCAATAGATTGCACATTCAAATCGTAAGAGGCTAATATTCTTGTCCGCATAAATTCGAAGCCCACCAAAGGAATAACTGACTCTGACCAACGGTTCCAAATACCGAAAACGACTCTCGAGTCCGCGTTTAATTCATACGAAAAATTAGAGCCTACAATTAATTCACGGGCTCCACGATCGGTGCTAAATAATGCGCCTGGCTCGATGTGAAAACCTTCTAATCCGATAGTGGCATTAAAGTGTACCACTGGACGCACACCCACTCGATTGTTTCCAGAAGTATTGGTGGCGAAGTAGTACGATTCTGCGGGGCGATTTACGTGCAACAAAGCAAAGCCCAAGGTGAAACGCGTGTTTTTACTTTGTGTATATGTTGCTGCAACACCTGCATCAACATCGAGTTGCATATACCCATCACGAACAAAAGATTCATCGCTTCCTAAAGTAGGATCTAAACCGTCTTCACCAAATTGATTATTAAAAGTCAAACCGGTCGTATTCAAGCTTTTTCCGGTAAATCCGAAGCCTCCACCAAAAGAGAGGTATACATTGTCATTTATAGCTTTGTGCAAAGTTAATTGCCCGGCCATGTGAAAAGTATTAATTGCTCCTTGCCCAGCATTGTCGTAGTACAAAGAACCACCAAGTCCAACCCAAGAGTTTTCAGCCAGTTCATTTTGCGCCAACGCTACATCTCCGTAAAGAGAAATCGTTTGAAAATTATTCGCTCCAGCAGCAAATTGGCTTCTATTGATGCCCCCTAGCCGATAACCCGCTCCGTGATTACCTGTCATGGCAGGATTTAAAAGAGTTGGCGTAGCATAAAACTGCGAAAAGTGGAAATCTTGCGCTTCTAACGAGAAACTAAATACAACAGCAACTAAAAGAAGTATGCGTTTAATCATTATCATTTATTCTTAATCGTGAGAAGTTTGGATTAACGTAAAAGGGAAATTTTTCCTTCTTTATTGGAAGGAACTCCTCCTACCAAGGTTGCTTCTAAACTGTAAATAAAGACATCTACTTCTTGTGCTTTTCCTCGCCATGTTCCGTCCCAAGCAATTCCTAAATCAGTGCTTCTGAACACTTCCTCTCCCCATCTATTGTAAACTCTAAAATCGAAAGACTCTACCCCATTTCCTTCTACTTCAAGGAGATCATTAATGTCATCGCCGTTGGGAGAAAATGCGGAAGGCACGTCTATCCAAGCATTGGTTGCGGTATTAATAGATGTACAACTTGGAGCCGATTCGCAATTACCAACGGCACTAAATACGGTAGCACAAACTTCATAGGTTCCTACTAGCTCATAAGCAACTTGTCCAGTTTCATCGCTACTCACGGTGCCGTCACCAAAATCCCAACTGTAGGTTCCAATAGACACATCGTCAAGTATATTAGCCGTAAAATTTACCTCTTGAAACACAAAAGTTTCTTCGGCAGCATCTGAGGTAATGGACTCAATAATTGGTACGCCGCTAATTTGTACCATTTGCGTAGTTTCATCGGTTAAAGCCACCGTACAATCGTCAGGAGTGGAAGAAACATTGAGCGTTATGGTATAATCACCTGCAGCTGTATATTCATGCGTTACGGTCTCTCCTGAAACTGGCGCCGAACCGTCTCCAAAATCCCAGCTAAAGGTTTCCCCTTCTCCTGTAGAAACCAAGGTGACTGTATGCGGAGCGCAGTCGCCAGTAGGAGCATCAAAAGCTGCTACTGGAAAAACCGGAATAACGATGTCTTGCGTGGCCGTTGCTTCCGCACAATTTGCTCCATAAGAGGCTGCTAGTGAAACCGTATAACTTCCTGGATCACTGTAAGTAAACGACGAATTTTCTTGAGAAGAACCACTTAAGAATGGGTCACCAAAACCCCAACTGTAGCTTATCGCCCCTAACTGTGGATTGGGATCTAAGGTATTGTTGGTAAAACTTACCATTCCTGTGGAACAATCAATATTGTAGCTAAAGTCTGGAATTGGAGGACCTAACAAATTCACTGTAACCTCATAAGGGTCAGTAGTACATCCTCCGGGTTTCTGATCGGTAACGTAAACGGTATTTGCTCCTTCCACAAATCCCATCGATCCCGTATTAAAACTAATGCTAGTGCCTGTTCCCATCTCATTTGCGGCATCTACACCATTCGGCGAATACCATGTATAACTGCTCGTTAGGTTAAAACCTGCCAAGTTTAAAGCGACATCATCGCCCAAACAGGCATCTTGTGGTTGTGCTGTCCCTTCAAAAATGGGAGCGGCTACATTAAAGGCAATCTGAAGATTCGCTGGATCACTGTTGTCGATCGGATTCGAACAAGCATCCAATACTGTTGGTGCCGTATCATCATTAGAAGCGATACTCAAGAAGTAATTACCTGGCAATAAGGCTGGATCAAACACTAAGGAATACTGGTTGTCAAAAATTCCCCCGAGATCGCAGTCCTTTGCTGTCATTGAAATGATGTCATGCGTGACACCAGGGCCAATCAAGAATATAGAATCTACTAC
>CALFBW010000287.1 GCA_937951415.1 uncultured Chitinophagales bacterium
TGGCCTATTTAGCAATGCCAATGATATGGCGAAGATTATGCAAATGTTTCTAGAAGGAGGTTCTTATGGCGGCGACCTATATTTCGAGCCGCATACGGTAGAGATGTTCTCCAGCAAGCATGGCGTAAAGGGACGTCGTGCTTATGGTTTTGACAAGCCTGAACCAAAAGCTGACAGTGGACCTTGTGCAGATCAAGCGCCTCTTTCCAGCTTTGGACATACTGGATTCACCGGCACAATGGCATGGGCTGATCCAGAAAATGATATGATTTACATTTTCCTATCCAATCGGGTTTACCCAGATAGTCAAAACTTTAAATTAGTTCGAAACAACATTCGTACACGTATCCAAGAAGTCATTTATTTGGCACTTAAGAAAGCCAAAAAGAATTCTAAAAAAGGCTAGTTACCACTTAGCTTTTTACTCCTTCGATTCCTATCCTATTTCCTATTTCGCCTTACAATTCCTCTTCCTGTTCTTCTTCCTTCAATCTACTGATGGCAGCCATAACTAAAGGCTTCTCATAACCTCGCCCTATCAAGAAATCGTGCACCTTCTTTTTGCGTTTAAAAACATCTTCGACCAATAAAGAAAGCCGCCATTTATTTTCTGCTAAATCTTGGATTGTTTCGAGATAATGCGCTTCTTCAATTTGAGCAAAGGCAGCTTTCCAATGTTTTTCAGGAACACGTTTTTGCCGCAAATGCTTTCGGATTTTTATTTTGCCCCACTTTTTTATTTCCCATTTACTTCGAACAAAATTTAAAGCAAATCGGTCTTCGTCCCAAAAGCGATGCTCTTCCAATAAGATAATAACAGCTTCCTGTGTGATAGCATCTGCTTCGAGTTTTTCCAGTTTCTGTTGAATCTCGTACAAGCAGCGATCTTGATAAGCGCAGTAGTGCTGTAGCTTCTCCAGCACTTCTTCGGCTGTTAAGGGTTCCTCTCTTTGCTTTTTCTTTCTCAAGAATGCTTACTTATATTTTTAGAATGTTACTCCCTCGCAATTCGGACTGAACCGACTTTTATGCTAAGGGATTCACCTTATCTTCACGCTCCGTTACACAGGAATTCCAAATATATTGAAAAACCTCAGAGCTATCCTGCTTTTATTTTTGGCAAACACCATTTCTGGTTTTTCGCAAGGCATTACCGTCATCGCCATTCCTTGGTATTTCAGCGATACCCTTGACAGTCCCGGCTTATTTGGAAAAATCTACATGGCTGTAACTATCGTATCCCTTTTCTGGGGCTTGTACGTGGGAACGCTTGTTGACCGCTACAATCGGAAACATCTCTTTTTATTAGAAAACTTAGCGGGTGCATTTATTCTATTAACTGCTTCGGCCTACGGATTCTATGCAGGGGAAGTTTCTGTGGCTTTGGTTTCTCTAGTCTTTGCTTCTACTTTTTGGATTTACAACATTCACTATCCCACATTGTATGCTTTTGCTCAAGAAATTTTGGAGCGCGATCAATACCAAAAACTGGCTTCTTACATTGAAGTTCAAGGTCAGTTAACGACAATGATTGCTGGAGCAATGGCAGCCATTTTATTAAGTGGAGCATCTAGTGGAAACTTTGAATTCTTAGGACAGGAATACCCAGCACCATTTTCTTTTGAGGCATGGTCGCTTCCAAAGATATTTTTATTAGATGGCTGCACCTATCTTTTATCCTCACTGGTGATAGCATCTATTGCATTTGTCCCCCTGGTGAAGCGATACAAAGAAGGCGGCGGCGTAATAGCACAACTAAAAACGGGAATAGAATTCCTGAAAGTCAATCCCAGTATTTTTCTTTTTGGAAATGCGGCCTATTTCATTTTTGTCACCATCATGGTGGCGAATTTTTTCCTATTCCCCAACTTAATAAAGAGTGTCTTAAATGGCAGTGGTTCCGACTATGCCATTGCAGAAATGGCTTATGCACTAGGTGCGATTGGAGCAGGTCTGTTTGTTCGTTACATTTTCAATAGAACCAATTACGTAATGGCTTGTATTGTTTTAAGCTTACTAGGTGCTGCTGTTTTCTTCAGCATCAGTTATGGAGTAAGCATGATGGGTTTACTCGTTCTTATGGCTTTTCTAGCACTTTCCAATTCTGGTTCTCGGATCATGCGAATCACCTACTTAATGGAACGCATTCCCAATCAATTCATAGGACGAGCGGGAAGTGTTTTTCAAGTAATAAATGTGGTCTTCCGAATAATTCTCATAGGAAGTTTTTCCTTGGCATTTTTTACTGAAAATATTTCATACGCTTTCTTCATCTTGGGCTTTGGCGCTTTCATCGCAGCACTTATTCTTCTCAAAAACTACCGCACTTTAGTGAATCTAAAATCCTGTAATCTACCAGAACAAGCGAAATCCGAGCAACTGTAAAGATTTGCTTGTTTTATTTATTGCTTCACCATTTTCATGCTCAAGTGTTCTTGCAAACTACTCATCTCCAAAACATAGACTCCACGGCTCAAATCGGCCAAATTGATTTTCACCTCATTAAATCCTTGCTGCAATTCCACGGGAATCTCGTAAACCAACTTCCCGTCCGTTTGATAAATACGTAAAGTTTCTTCGCTTTCTCCTGTAGTTAAAACCAGCAGTTCTAGCAAGTCTTCTACCGGATGAGAGCCTTGCATGCTCCACTCATTTCCTATTGCATCAATCGTCACACAAACTTCTCGCGTTGACTGTACCGCTCCATAGATATTGTACTGATCAATTCGGTAGCAATGATCACCGGGTCCTGGGCTGTGAACGGCATCACGTAACTCCCCGGCAGATTCTGGATCAACGGACAGACTAAGAAACTCCGTAAACTCGCCTCCGTTCATCGAATGCATTAAAGAGAATCGGTCGTTGTTGTATTCCGCAATAGTTTGCCAAGACAGATAATTTTGTTGATTGTTTGTTTCCACGGTAAAGAAATCCCATTCCACACTTTTTTCTAAACTTGTGTCATCCAAAAGAGGATCCGCAATTCGCAAGAAACGATTGGTGGTACGACTGTAAGGCACTGCAAAATCCTCGTAAACTTCCGTTTCATTTTCGATGAGCGTTCCTGCCGGCAAACCAGGAAGAAGATCAATAGTAAACTTCACAAACACTTGTTCAGCAATTCCTAAGGTATCTTGCCACACCCAGCCTAAAACATTATCCTCAACGATTCGATAGTCGACTTCTATCTCTTCTTCTTGTGCTACCAAGGAATAGGATAAACTTGTTATGTCTAAGTGTGGAGAAAAGTGTTGGCGAATTTCCAAACGATTAATTTTCTCACCCGTCAAATTCTGATAGACAATTTTGTACTCGATAGATTGATCACGTTCTATCAAATGTTCCTCTCCTACCCCTGCAGGATAAGAAATTTCATCAAAACTATCGAGCTGATCGCTAAGCTCAAAACAATCAATATCTACAAATAGATCATTGTCATCTTGAGGAAAATCGGTAACAAATCCTGTGCTGTAGTCCTCTTGTCCTTGTGGCACACATGCTTCTAAAGTCACGCTGGGGAATCCATTGCTTGGATGCCCTTCCGATTGCTCCACATCCACACGAATCGTTTGTCCTGTTAATGGGCGAACAATTTCAACAAGCTCTCCTTCTTCTAACTCAATGGGGAAAACTATTCCTAAAACATTATCTTCTACGATTCGATAGCGCGCGACATCCGTCATGTCATCACCGACATTCTGAATCAAAATATAAATACTATCGGCGCTACAGTTCGCGCTTAAGCGCAAATCAGAACCATCCCAATCAGTACTTCCTGGATTACAAAAATCCGCATCCACTTCTTTTGCTTGAACAATAAAAGTGCGCAGTGGATCTGCATCGCAAGACAAAATCGCGTCAAAACTAATTCGACCGCAATCAGCTGGATTCAGTGAATCAATATCAAAAGCAATCCCTGCTTCCGTTTCTGACCAAGTTGTACTAGCTCCTACGATGGTTAATTCTTCGTCCATCAGTACTTCAATCGCAGTTAAATCAGAAGGAATCGTTCCAGCATTACAGAACTGAAGTTCATAAGTAGAAACGGAACAAGGATTCATACTTCCTGTGCTTAGCTCCAGTGCCAAATCTGAACATTCGTAAACATCCGTTAGAAATAAATGCTGGATTTCCATAATGGTCCCATCAGCCTCTACCACTAGATCTCTGGTACAAGGTGATAGTTCCCAAGCTTCAGAAGCCGTGTGTATTTCAACTTGAAAGCTACCATTTGGCAAATCGATTTCGTAGCGACCTTCAAAATCTGGGCGTGTATATAAACGAAAATTATCATTGTAAAATTCAACAACAATGTCACTCAAGCGAATTCCAGCATCAGCAACACAATCGCCATTGTAATCAGGAAATACAAAACCGCGCAATTGATTAGTATACTGTAAACCATCTTCGTTTACTTCCATCAAGTACCCGTCTTGCTGCCCAAAATTACCCTCGTCCACGTGTCCTGTAATAAGGAACCCTTTCGGGCTCTGCTGCACACTACATCCCACGCCTGTGCTGCCAAAAATGTCATACTTCAAACTCCACATTTGAATACCTGTGGTAGGATTGTGTCTTGCCAAAAAGACTTGCCCATCTTGACGCCCTGTCATCAAAATATCACCATTATCTGCTTCAGCAAGAGCAATCCCTCTTCCTTCAAAACCAGTAACTGCTATATTTTCTTCTATCCACAATTCTTCCAAGTCCGACCCATGCTTGGAAACAAAAGCCATGCATGTATTCTCAGGCTGTCCAGTTTGCTCAGATATGAGATCTCGACAAATTTGACCAGTAATAGCAAAAGAGCCGTCCGACAATTGGATCACATCTTCAATTGCTTGGCTCACTTCGTCAATCTCAGGTTGCCAGCGGTCCAACTCGTTCTCTAAATCGGCGTCAAACAAAACCAAGGCTGGATCATTTATCGGCTCTCCCAAAACATCTCTGGTATTGAAACCACCAGAAAGCACATTTCCACTCGCGGTTAAAACCAAACTATTTCCTTCGATACTATTAGCAATGGCGGTATCTTTTACCAAAGAACCATCGAGCGCTAATGTTCCCAATTGCATTTCACCATCAAGAGAGCCGGTAAAATAAAATACGGATTCGTCTGCAGCTGCCACAGCATCACTTGCGCTGCTGGCGCCATCTTGAAACAAGGTGTTTTCCCAAATAAAATTACCCGCTTGATCGAGCAAGACAAAGTATGCATCTGTAAAACCTGTGCTGAATTCGTTTCTTCCAACAACTAGGATATCTCCGTTTTGCTTTTGGTAAGAGTTAAAAGCAAGATCATCGTTACTATTTAGATTCTCAGAATCAATTTGTGTACTCCAACGCAAGAGCCCGTCGGAAGTGAAACGCTTTACAGAAACGTCAAAATTGTCGCCATTAGATTCATCAAAACCCACAACAATCAAATCTCCGTTTGGAGCAATTTGAACTGATCTGGCATAATCTTCACCACCCCCTCCAAGCAACTCTGTCCACGACTGAGCAGTCAATGAAGCTGGTAAGCAAAGTGCCAAAAGAACTACAGCAATTATTAAGCGATTCATAGGGAGCTTTTTTCATCAATGACTTGATAGCTCAAAGATGAATAGGAAACAGGTTTTTTGAAACGACTAATTTGATAATTTGTCACAAAGAGGCTACCTCCAATAGCAAATTTTAGGACTGATAATGAAGGACTTAAAGAGACAATTTGTCTAAAAAAGTCTGTATCTTTTCTTCTCCTAAGTGGACAATTTATGAAAAAGAGCAAGCTTTTAGATGTCTTTCGCAGTTTAGAAGGAAACCAAATACGATTGTTAGGTGAATTTTTAGATTCTCCATACCACAACAAAAACCAATTAGCTTGCAAACTTTTCAAATATCTAGAACGCTGCTATCCAGACTTCAAGGACAAGAAAATCGAAAGAAAATTGGTTTTTTCTAAGATATTTCCCAAGGAGCCGTACAACGATCTCAAAATGCGGCACCTCTTTTCGCTGCTGTTGAAGTGTACAGAGGAGTTCTTGATTGCCGAAGCTCAAAAAGAAGACCCCACACTTTCGAACATCCTCCTTCTACAAGAATATCGAAAACTCAAGCTACAGAAGCACTTTTCAGCCACTCTGAGAAAGATCAGTGATTTACGAAAGAAAAACAACAAAAAAGGCATTCAGTATTTCTATCACTCCTATAGAATTGAGCAAGAAGTAGAGCTTATTGACTCTCTCTTTCAAGAACGACGGAACGAGACTAATCTGCAAAATGTTTCGGATCAACTCGACGCATTTTATGTAACCAGCAAACTAAAACAAATCTGTGAAATCGTCAGTTATCAACATTTATTTAACCAAGAATATGAGTTAAAGATGATGCAAGAGATTCTCGACCATTTAGAGGAAAACCACTACCAGAATCCTGTCATCAACATTTATTACTATGGCTTTCTTACTTTAAAAGAACCCGAAAATCGCAATCATTTTTTGCACCTAAAAAAGGAGCTGATTCAGCACCAACACGAACTTTCTAGAGACGAGTTAGCAGATGCGCATGCCTTGGCGCGAAACTCAGTCATCCGGAGAATGAATCTGGGTGCAAAGGTTTATCAAGAATTGCTGGACTTATACAAACTTGGTTTAGAAGTAGGAATTCTGTTAGACGAAAAAGGCGAAATGAGTCCTGCCTCTTTCAAGAACATTGTCGCGGTGGGATTAAGAGTAAAAGAGTTTGACTGGGTAAAAAGTTTTATTGAATCTCATTCAATAAAAATAAATACACAAGAGCGTGATAGCTATAGAAAATATGGAATGGCGCGTTGGCATTTTGCCAATGGCGACTATGAGGAGGTTATATTCTTATTGAATCAAATTAACTACGCTGATATTTTCATGATGCTCGATTCAAAGGTCGTGTTGATGCAAACTTACTATGAGTCGGAAGAATTTGATGCTCTAGAAAGCTTGTTGGAAAGTTTTAATCAATTGTTGATTCGAAAAAAAATCCTCGGCTACCACAAAGACAATTATCGAAACACAAGCAAATTTATTCGTCAGTTGATGAACTTGAACGGGTATGACCGACAGGCAAAAAATTTAATGCAAAAGAAAATCAAGGAAACTAAAGCTGTGAGTATTAGAGAATGGTTATTATCGAAGCTGGTTTGACCCAGAGGCTAGTATTCTCTTTTAGCTCTATCTATTTCTCTTTTCTGTTGTTTGTCTTTTAGGCTATGACGCTTGTCGTGCATTTTCTTACCTTTCGCTAAGGAGATTTCCAACTTCACAAATCCACGCTCGTTAATGTACATTTCAATTGGGACAATCGTAAGGCCTTTCTCTTTCAGTTTTGCTTCGATTTTACGAATTTCTGCTCTTTGTAATAAAAGTTTCCGCTCTCTCTTCGCCTCCACATTATTATAAGAGCCTTGTTGGTAATAGGCAATATGCACATTCTTTAACCACATTTCGCCATTGCGGATGTAACAGAAGCCGTCAGACATATTGACTTTGCCCAAACGGACTGATTTCGCTTCGGTCCCTGTAAGAACAATTCCAGCCGTGTATTTCCCCACAAGGTTGTACTCGAAGGTTGCCCGTTTATTTTTAATCGATGTCTTTACAAATTTCATCATAGCAAACTGATCAATGGGAAGACGGCAAATTTAGTTCCCTTTTCACTCTAATATTTAAAAAATGCCAGCGTCGCTTTCACCGCTTCCTCCAAACATGGCGGCAATGAATCCGATTCCCAAGGATGTTTTGCACCGAAAGTGTGATCACCGCCCTCAATAGGCCGCAACACATGTTCAGCTTGTGCAGCTGCTAGTTCTTCTGCAGCCGAGAAAGGAACGACAGTATCTTTATCTCCGTGAACAACCAACAAGGGCTGAGTTAAGTCAGCAACCGCTTTCGCAACATCGAGCTCCGCCTTTCTAGCATAGTAGTCAGCATAAATCTGCCAATAAAGCGGCATATCTTGCCCCGTCCGGCCATTTCTTAAGTAGTGTACTCCAGCTTTTTCCCAAGCTTCCATCAAGTCTTCACGAAAAAATCTCCCAAAGGCGGCTACAGAGGCCCAAGTCGCCAATTTACGAACACGAGCATCTTTCCAAGCTTTTAATAAAACTGCTCCTCCTCCTCTACTGTGCCCAATCAAATGCACTTCTCGACGAACGAGTTCATTCAAGGGAATTCCTATGTTTCCATTCGCCACCCAATCAATCACCTTTCCGAGGTCAATCTGCTCCCTTGAGAAATTATTATTTCCAAAGGCTTCTAAATCTCCAAAATTGAGCGGATCATCGATCGTGGTTCCATTGTGTGAGAAGTTAAATTTAATAAAAACGACTCCAGCACGAGCAAAGGTTTTTCCCATCAAATCCCATGCGCCCCAATCTTTAAAACCCTTAAGGCCGTGCGCAAAAATGACCACCGGTTTTCTAATTCCATCTTGCACATGGTACATATCCAACAACAGTGGTCGAGCATCTGCACCTTCAATCTTAATGTTCCGAATGATGTTCATGTCTTATCTTTTATCACCAAATTCTCTTGCCTTCCCTTCTAGCATTGGCACAAAACGAGCTGGTCCTTTATCCTCTTGGACGCAAGTATCTTCTTCGGTTCTTTTTAAAAGGACCAAGCGTTGATTGTCTGCATCCTTTCCAACAGGAATAACTAAAATCCCTCCTATTTTGAGTTGTTGCAGTAGCTCATTAGGAATTTCAGGTGCCGCGGCTGTTACAATAATTCGATCAAAGGGCGCAGATTCGGGCCAGCCCTTAAAACCATCTCCATACCTTGTTTGCACCCTGTGATACCTTCGTTGCTGTAAGATTTCTTTTGCGGAGCGGTACAAGCCACGTATGCGCTCAATGCTAAACACTTGAACACCCAACTCCGCTAATACCGATGCTTGGTAGGCCGAGCCCGTTCCAATCTCCAGTACTTTCATGCCTTTTTCGAGCTCCAACAATTGACTTTGATAAGCCACCGTATAAGGTTGCGAAATCGTTTGATTTTCCGCAATACGAATCGGAATATCTAAATAAGCACGGGCTTCAAAAGTAGAATCTATGTATAAATGACGTGGTACTTTTTGAATGGCTGCTAAGACAGATTCTGAACTAATACCCTTTTCTCGCAGCTGTTGAACCAGACGTCTTCGCTTGCCTTGATGCATCATTGAATCCATCCTCATCACTTTCGTATTTTTGTATCACGATTCGATACCAAATGTAAGTACCGACCGTCATAAGATCGGCTTTATTTTGGAACTAAGTCTGGAATAGCCAAAGAATACAGCTAATAAATAAAAACCACCACACCATATGATTAAGATAAAATTCGGCACCGACGGTTGGAGAGCCATCATTGCACAAGAGTACACCACCGATAATGTCGCAAGAGTTGCACAAGGAACTGCGAACTGGCTTTTGGAAAAGAACGAAACGGCCAAAGTAGTTATTGGTTATGATTGTCGCTTTGGTGGACCACTATTTGCGCAAGTAGCCGCCAGAGTTTTCTGCAACAATGGCATTAAAGTCATTATGAGTAGCAGCTTCGTTTCTACGCCAATGGTTTCCTTGGCCGCTGCCGAATGGGGCGCACAGCAGGGAATTGTAATCACTGCTAGCCACAATCCTCCGAGTTACAACGGTTTCAAACTCAAGGCGCACTACGGAGGTCCTTCCATTCCATCGGTAGTTGCGGAAGTAGAAGATCAAATTCCTGAAACAGCAGAGATTCCTGCCAAAACAATGGAAGCCTATGAAAAAGAAGGCATGTTGGAATATCGCGACATGGAAGAATTGTACTTCCAAAAAGTTAAAGAAGGTTTCGATCTAGACGCCATTCGCAACTCCGGAATTCAGATAGGCTATGATGCCATGTACGGCGCTGGCCAATCGGTTTTACCCCGAATCTTACCGAATGCAAGTCTTTTGCACTGTGAATACAATCCTTCTTTTTTAGGAACTGCTCCTGAGCCATTGCACCGAAATCTAGGAGAATTGTCAGCTTTGATGGCGAGCAATGATGCCTTAAAAGTTGGACTAGCCAACGACGGAGATGCAGATCGAATTGGTATGTACGACAGTTCTGGAAATTTCATTGATTCCCATCACATCATTTTATTGTTGATTCACTACCTGCACAAGTACAAAAAAATGTCGGGCAAAGTAGTCATTGCCTTTTCAGTAACCGACAAGGTGCGCAAGCTTTGTGATTTGTATGGCATCGAATGTCAAGTAACGAAGATTGGCTTCAAATACATTTGCGGAATCATGGTTGATGAAGACGTTCTGTTAGGAGGCGAAGAATCGGGCGGAATTGCCATAAAAGGTTTTATTCCAGAACGTGATGGAATTTGGATGGGCTTGACCTTGCTAGAATTTATGGCAAAAACAGGAAAATCTATTGAAGAACTTATCCAAGAAGTGTACGACATCGTTGGAGGTTTCGTCTTTGAACGGAACGACTTGCATTTGGACAATGACCTTAAGTGGCAAATTGTAGAAAACTGCAAAGCGGGCAAATACGAATCCTTTGGTAAATTCAAGGTAGAACGTATAGAGGATATTGATGGACACAAATTCCACTTTAGTGACACGCAATGGGTGATGATTCGTCCATCCGGAACTGAACCTGTTTTACGTGTTTATGCTGAAGCACCAACAGCCGAAGGTGTAGAAGAAATCTTAACAGAAGTAAAGAAGGTTTTACTTTCATAGAGATTTAGTTAGGTAATTTTTTCAATAATAAAAATGAAAGCAGGACTGAGATATTTAGGTTTAATACTCAGCTTCCTGCTTTTTTTTACGCTTGAAGCACAGAACGAACGCCCAATAAATGAGCAAGATCCAGGTACTATTTTACTTGATTCTTCTAGTAATAAAAACGGATTCTGGAGGGCTAGTCCTCAGTTCAATAAAGCAAAATTCTACGGCTTAACTGGAGGAGCTTTAGGCATCTATTCCGGCATAACAATAGCCCTTAGCACCACTTGGTATTCAGAGTTTGACCAAAGTAGTTTTCACTTTTACAACGACAATGGGGAATGGCTTCAGATGGATAAGTTTGGCCACAGCTGGACAACTTATGCGGAGGCACGTTATGGAATGCATCTTTATGAATGGACTGGTTTATCGCAGCGAAAAGCAGCATGGCTTGGTGTAGCATGGGCAATGACCGCTCAACTCACGATAGAAGTGCTAGATGGATTTTCCGCAAAATGGGGAGCTTCTCCAGGCGATTTATTAGCAAATACCAGTGGTGCGGCTCTTTTATTAGCACAAGAATATGCTTGGCAAGAGCAGCGTTTTCTACTAAAATTTTCTTCAGGACGCGTTGATTACTCTATGTATGATCCGTCCATACAAGAAAGAGCGAACAACTTGTTTGGAGCTACAAATCGGGAGCGCATTTTGAAAGACTACAATGGGCAGTCCTATTGGCTCAGCTTTAAGCCTGCTAGAGTTTTAGGGAGAACGTCTAGAATGCCCAATTGGCTCACTTTATCTTTGGGTTATGGCGCGGAAGGAATTTTAGGAGGTTTCGAAAACGAATGGGAAAACGCGGAAGGAGAAATCATCGTTCGAAACGATATTCCTAGAACGAGACGGTACTTTTTATCACTAGACATCGACTTTTCTCAGATTGAAACCCGGAATGTCTTTCTTCGAACACTTTTCGATGCCGTCAATATTTTAAAAGTTCCGGCGCCAAGTCTCGAAATAAATAGCAGGGGCGATCTGAAATTTCACCCCCTTTATTGGTAATCTTCTATTCTTAAAGACGCATTCGCTTCGTTTCCTTATCCTCGTTGCCTTCTTTGTCTTTATCATTGCTATTGGCAGATTGATCGGCTGGTTCCTCTCGCAACTCAACTGCACCCTGCGCACTCGTCTTCAAATCTTTGATGGTAAACTGCAGGTTCTTTGTTCCTCGCCAAGTATTCAAGTCAAGGTGATAGCAAACATCGAAACTTCCCGCTTTAACCACTGGGAGTTTTTCTGCCATATTGAAGCCGATACCGCTAATGGCATAAGAATCAATTTGCGAAGCGTGAATTTTGATGTGCCCTTTACGCTGACCCACTATATCAGAATAGCCCGTATCATTCAGCGCCCGACTCACAAAAGTTGGCTTAAGATTGGCTGGACCGAAAGGCTCAAATTGCGCCAAAATGTTGTAGAACTTTAAGTCGAGTTGGTGTACATCCACTTCTGCATCTACAGAAATCTCTGGACTCATTTCCGTTTCATTGATCGTCGAAGCTACAACTTGCTCGAAGCGTTCAATAAATTCCGGAATACGCTCCTTTTCGATGGTGAGTCCTGCTGCATATTTATGTCCACCAAATTGTTCCAAGATATCTTCACAAGCTCCAATGGCATTATAGATATCGAAGTTCTTTACCGAACGCGCAGATCCCGCGGCGTATCGATCATCGGAAGAGGTTAAAATGATGGTAGGCTTGTAGTAGTTCTCGATCATTCGAGAAGCAACAATACCAATCACTCCTTTGTGCCAGTGCTTTTGATAGAGAATCGTGGACTTTTTATTGCCAAAATCCTCATCTGCTTCAATTAGATCTAAGGCTTCTTGAGTGATCGTTCGATCAATCAGTCTTCGCTCGCTATTGATGCTATTCAGATTATTGGCTTGCTCTAAAGCCACGGTAGAATCTTGAGAAGTAAGTAAGCGAACTGCTACATTACCATGATCCATTCGACCTGCCGCATTGATACGTGGGCCAATGACAAAGATGATGTCAGAAATGCTCAGCTTACGATCTACGCCACTGCTTCTCAACAAAAAGCGCAGTCCAGGGCGCGGTCTTTTGTTTAAGCGTTTCAAACCGTGATAGGCTAGGACTCTGTTCTCTCCTGTTATCGGAACGATATCGGCGGCGATACTCACCACCACCAAGTCCAATTGTTCCTCCACCTTTGACTCGTCTAGCTGCATATAGGAAGCTAGCGCTTGCGCCAGCTTGTATCCAATACCGCAGCCACTGAGTTCTTTGTAGGGATAGGGACAATCTTCCCGCTTCGGATCAAGCACCGCGGCCGCCGGTGGAAGTTCCTCCCCTGGCCTGTGGTGATCACAAATTATGAAATCGATGCCTCGCTCATTGGCATACTTAATCTGATCTACGGCTTTGATGCCGCAGTCTAGAGCAATGACTAGCTTTATTTCATGCTGTACAGCATGATCTATTCCCTGATAAGAAATTCCATATCCTTCGCGATATCGATCTGGTATGTAATATTCTAGGTTAAAATAGATTTCTCTTAAAAAACCAAAAACCAATGCTACGGCGGTAGTTCCATCTACGTCGTAATCGCCATAAACCATGACTTTTTCATTGTTACGTATAGCTTCATCTATCCTTCGCACAGCCTTATCCATATCTTTCATGAGATACGGATCATGTAAATGACTGAGTTCAGGGCGGAAAAAGCGCTGCGCTTCCTCGTATGTTCGAATGCCTCGCTTAACTAATAGTTCGCAAAGTACTCGATTGATCTTAAGTTCTTTATAAAGTTTTTCTACTGCTAATTCATCTGTTTTACTTATTACCCAACGTTTATCCATGATTTCATGTTAACAAAGTTAATCTTTCTGAGGACATCTTGCCTATCTACTTCCTATTTAACAGAAAGGTGAAAAAATGGGCGTTTCGTTGGTATTTGTAGTAAATTTGCACCGCTTTAAAAAACTAAAAAATATGCCTTACCTATTCACTTCAGAGTCAGTATCTGAAGGACACCCTGATAAAGTTTCCGATCAAATTTCTGATGCGATTCTCGATGAATTCCTAAAACAAGACCCTGATTCGAAAGTGGCTTGTGAAACCCTGGTTACTACTGGATTAGTTGTGGTGAGTGGTGAGGTTAGAAGCAATGCCTACGTTGACATACAGAAAACAGCGAGAGACGTCATTAAAAGAATCGGATACAATCGCTCAGAATATCAGTTCGATGCAGATTCTTGTGGAGTAATTTCCACTTTGCACGGACAGTCTGACGACATCTACCAAGGGGTTGCAAGAAAAAAAGAAGAACAACAAGGAGCTGGTGATCAAGGGATGATGTTTGGTTATGCAACCAATGAAACCGATAACTACATGCCACTGGCATTAGATTTATCGCATTTAATTCTTCAAGAACTTGCAGCAATTCGTAAAGGCGGAAAGAAAATGACGTATTTGCGTCCAGATTCTAAGTCTCAAGTAACCATTGAGTACAGTGATGATCACAAGCCAATTCGTATTGAGGCTATTGTGGTTTCAACACAGCATGACGATTTCGCTGCTGAGCGCAAAATGTTGAAACAAATCGATAAAGACGTTCGCGAGATTTTGATTCCCCGAGTAAAGAAGAAGTGCCCAGCCCGCGTTAAAAAGCTTTTTACCGACGAAATCAAATTCCACATTAATCCAACAGGTAAGTTTGTTATTGGTGGTCCTCATGGAGATACTGGCCTAACAGGTCGTAAGATCATCGTTGATACTTACGGAGGTAAAGGAGCACATGGTGGTGGTGCATTTTCAGGAAAAGACGCCAGTAAAGTGGATCGTTCGGCTGCCTATGCAACACGCCACATGGCGAAAAACATGGTAGCTGCAGGATTGGCGGATCAAGTTTTGGTGCAAGTAGCATATGCAATTGGAAAAGCTGAGCCAGTTGGACTTTATGTTGACACCTACGGTACTTCTAAAGTTGACATGACTGATGGTGCTTTGGCAAAGAAAATGGCAAAGATTTTCGATTTACGTCCAGCGGCAATCATTAAGCACTACGGATTGAAGAACCCAATTTTCTCAGGAACAGCTGCTTATGGGCACATGGGCCGCAAGCCAAGTACCATCAAAGTAAGTGTGCCTGCTAAGAAAGCCGGGACATTCGAGGAAAAATCTTTCGAAAGCTTCACTTGGGAAAAGCTAGATCGAGTAGAAGACATCAAGAAAGCATTCAAATTATCTTAAGTTTTAGATCAAATAATCATAGCAAAAAGCGCCGATGGAATTCCGTCGGCGCTTTTTTATTGCAATAACTTTTACTACGTACGTAAATATCCTCTTAAGAAGAGATAGCGATACTTCTACTTCTCCATTTGGAGCGGATAGCGAAGATTCTCCGCACTTACCAAGTAGACTTTGATCGTGCCTATTGATAGATCTGACTTAATCATGATCGGCAGCAAATTTTCATCATTACTTACAAAAACTTCCATTTTATCGCCATCTGTAAAAACATCTCCTTCTAATAATAGAGGTTCAAATCTTAAGCACTCAACATCTCCGATTTCGCCGTCTACCATTTCCAGACCCAAATACTTCAAATGTACTGGAAACAAATCACCGTCGATCACCAATTCTACTGGAACAATATCCTCTACTTCTAAGGATTCCAAGTTCATAGATCGCAAATAATAAAAAGCTGAAAGCAAATCCTGTGTACAGAGATTTATCTTTCTTCGCTCATTTTCCTGGCGCATGTGCCCTTGCGCTTGGTGAAAATCGATGGTTAATGAATCACCGTCTTCGTCGTAGGTATATTGAAGATCTTTTTGATAGCCTCCTTCTCGCACTTGTCTCAAAAATTTCACAGGTCTTAAAGTGTTTTGATCGAGATAGGATTCATAGACATCTCTAACCTTAAAGAACCAGTCATAGCGTTTCAGAGTCTTTCCTTGAGCCCTTGCATGTAGAACTGCCCGATAGTCCAAGCTTTCTTCTTGCAAGTCTATTTCTAACTTGCCTATTCCAACCCATATAGCTGTCCAGTGATAGTAAGCTTTATACTCCAACTTTTCCCCTACTTGAAAGGCTGCTTCTTGGTTTGTACAAGAAGAGACATAAGTATCCTGCGCATTCAAAAGGCCATTTAACCCCGATAGAAAAAAAGCAAGAAGGAAGATTTTTTTGATCATTCATCCCATTTAAAAGTCCACCAATAAAACATCCCCAATACAGAGGGGATAAGCAAATTGATCACCCAAAGACCGAAAGTGGACATAATTCCTGCAATAGCATTTACTCCAATCATTCCGCAAAGCATCATCATTACCGAACTACGAACGCCCAACTCTATTAGTGCTATCGAAGGCAAAACTGTTTGCAAAAAGAAAGCCGTTAATATCAATGACATAATCAACAAAGTCGACTCTTCGCCCCCAAAGAAACGAAAGAGTAAAAACAGTTGAAACGAAAACAGCAAATGCCGAGTTGCACTTAAAAAGAGTACCGCACTTAACTTTTCGATCTGCAAATTTGCAACAAGATTAATCGAAGTTCGAAATTTTTCTTTGTTCAGGATGGGGAATTTCACCAGAAAGCGACGCATATAGTCCAACTTAAAGTAAGAAAGACTTAAGAGTGCAACAATAAATAAACCAATGGGAATCAGTAATTTAAGCCAATTGTGGGACTGCGTAAAGTAGACAAAAGACAGACTTCCTAAAAACCCTATGGAGAAACTAGCTAGCAACTGAGATAAGCTTGAGGTAAATCCTAAGCCCAGTCCCACTAATCGATTTCCGGGAGAAAGCAAGGCTAATCTTCCTGCGGTTTCTCCCACTCGATTAGGAGTAAACATTCCAATTGTTATTCCAGCTAAAACGGCCTTAAATGCATCGAAAAAGCCAATGTCTTGAATACCCTTTAGCAACTTTTGCCACTTCAAGGCTTCTAATGCTACATTAGGGACCAGCAATAGAAGACTAATTGCAGGGTAAAGAATGCTAGATTTTTGGCTATTAAGAACTGTCTCTGCCCATAGGGATTCCCATTCACCCACAAGGTATTGTCGAAAAATGCTGAGCGACAGCAAGAGCAAAATAGTTACCTTTAGCAGCAGCAGGGCAATCTTCCAAAATGTTTTTTTGCTTGCTGATTTATCCACTTAGATGATCTTATTCAAATTTGCCAAAAGAAACTAAAAAAAGACGAATCTTAGGCATAGATCCAGGTACGAATGTACTGGGTTATGCATTTATAATTACTGAAGGAGATAAGATCTCCTTAGATAGTGTGGGTATTGTGCGCTTAGATCAGTATGAAACAGCCTTCAAGAAGCTTCAAATGATCGCAGAAAAACTCTCGGGATTGATTGAGCGCTATGGGCCAGAAGAAATGGGAGTTGAAGCTCCTTTCTTTGGGAAGAATGTTCAATCTATGCTTAAGCTAGGACGAGCGCAAGGCGTAGCAATTGCAACGGCCATGCTGGCTGGTGTTGATGTGACAGAATACAGTCCTCGGAAAGTAAAACAGTCGGTTACAGGCAACGGGAATGCCTCCAAGGAACAAGTTGCAGCCATGGTTCAGCGGATGATGAAAATGGATCGACTTCCGAAATATTATGACGCGACTGATGCACTCGCAGTTGCGATTTGCCACTACCTGCAAGGTGGCAAAAAGAAACTTAGTGATGGTAAGTATTATTCGGGTTGGGAAGCCTATGCAAAGGACAATCCTAAAAAGGTCAAATAGTTGCTGCTATTTCTCTACAAAGCTCGAGCAATATCTTTCGCTAATTCTTGCATTTCATCTTTGGTAAAACTCAGTTTATTTCCAAAGGAGATAGTCCCACGCTTATCCAGGGGAACCAAGTGAACGTGCGCATGCGGGACCTCTAGACCCAAAACGGTTACTCCAATTCGTTCGCATTCGATTACTTTGTTCATCGCGTTAGCGATCTTCTTCGCATAGATCATTAGGTCGGCAATGATTTGATCATCGAGGTCGAAAAAGTAGTCCACTTCGAGTTTGGGAACAACGAGCAGGTGCCCCTTTGCAACTGGATTGATGTCCAAAAATGCAAAACAGGATTCATTTTCTGCCACTTTGTAACAGGGAATATCTCCATTTATTATTTTAGTAAAAATGCTCGCCATTATCGAGATATCTCCAATATTTCAAATTCCATGATTCCAGCTGGCACTTTTATTTTTGCGACATCACCAACTTCAAGTCCCATTAATCCTGAACCGATCGGAGAATCACTCGAAAGCTTGCCAGCTTTCAAATCGGCCTCGCTGGGAGAAACCAAAGTGTATTTGAATTCTTTGTTAAACTTCTTGTTAAGCACACGAACTTTCGACAAGATCATCACTCGAGTGGTATCCACTAAGCTCTCATCCAAGATTCTTGCATTAGCGATTGCGTTCTCCAGTTTTGCTATGCGGGCTTCCAAGTGACCTTGCGCTTCCTTTGCAGCATCGTACTCCGCATTTTCAGATAAGTCGCCTTTATCACGAGCTTCCGCAATTTGGCGCGCCATATCTGCCCGTCCCTTTGTGGTCATTTCTCTGTGCTCAGCTTTGAGCTTATTCAAACCCTCTTCTGTATAATATCTTATATCAGACATGTTTCCTAATTCTTTTGCACTATATAAAAAAGAAACGCTCCTGCTAGTACAAGAACGCCAATCCCCTAAAGATAGCTAAAACTCTTTTTATTAGCTATAAGTTCAATACTCTCTGGTATTTCCCAAATCGAAAGTTCAATCAAACCCTTAGAATGCTATCATAATCGAGTAGGGTAAGGTGAGAGTCATTACTCCAAATTTATCCTTCTCACAGAACCATGCGTACGAACCTCATCCACAGCTCCTGTTAAATCTTATTTATAAACTGATGCAAAATATTGTATACAACGAACAGTTGCGCTTCACTTTGCAGCTCTCTGTTGATTAAAAATTTCCCACTGGCCAGCTATAACTTCTTTTAGACTCTCAGGCGTTTCTTGTCTTTAGAATGCAACCTATCTGCTAAATTCTACAATATTCAGGCTCGTGCGCTTTAGTGTCAAGCAAAGCTCCTTAAAGCTTTCCCATAATTCCTCGTTTGCACTTCCCAAACGATTGTCTTCACTTGTAATCAAGTTATGATATAAACCATCCCATTTGAGTGGCTTCGATGTATCTCAAACAGGTTCGCACTTTAAGCCTAGTGAAGTACAGTATGCATGGCACACAACAAAAAGAGGCAAGCCCTTTCGGACTTGCCTCTTATATCTTTACAATATCGGTCTTGCTTAGATACCTAGCTTCACGGAGAAGCTATGAACACCATCAAAAACCGTTGTAGTTCTATAGCTATAGTCAATTGCAAGTTGTGGACCATCTTCTTTAAATGGAACCTGAAGCGTTAAACCTCCAGCAAATCCATTTAACGCAGAATTTCCTAAGATGATTTCTGATTCATCGAACATACCATCTTCGTACTTAAATCCACCTCTCAACATGAACATTTCGTTGAATGCATACTCTAGACCCAAGCCGATGAAATCTCCACGGAACGAGTTAGAAGTAAAGTTTCCTACTGCCGTCAAACGGTGACGCTCACCAAAGTAAAAATCATAAGCTCCACCGATATTTAACATTGTTGGCAATTCAAAGCTCGCAGGACGCTGCTCACCATTGATGGTAGCACCGGTACTTGCTTCATATGCAACATTCAATCCATCACCACGGTAAGTCATTGGTGTTCCCACATTTCTGAGAGAGATACCAAATTTCACATTATCGTTTGGGCCTGTTACGTATTGGATACCTGTATCGAAAGCGATACCACCAGCACTTACATCAGAAATTGATTGATTCACCAAACGTACAGTCAAACCACCGTGAATACTCTCAGAAAACGACTTTGCGTAAGAGATTCCGATGTTAGTATATCGAGGACTGAATGTACTGTTGTCACCAAAGTCTGGCTGATCAACAGTAGTTCTCAAGAGCTCTCCAAAGCTCATCGACATAACGCTAATACCAATAACTCCGCTTTCGCCAACAGACTGCGCGAAGCCAAACGAATTAACATTGATATCACTTCCTTCCAACCAACGAGTCGAAGAGAATGCGATTTCCGTTTTGTTCACGAAAGCTAGCCCACCTACATTAAGGCGGATGGCTTCCAATCCCCACACTGAAGCTGTATTCAAGCTGTGAAAGCCAGAACTTCTAGCCCAAGGGTTGATTAATAAATCGAGGCTACCAGCCTCACCTACCCGATCTCCGTTGCCCGCCTCTGCTGTTTGAAAGCAGCCGAACAGAGCCATTAAGAGAAAAGGTATATATATATGTTTCTTCATAAAATATCTGTTCTACAGGTTTAGAATGTGTCGAGGTCAATTTGTCTGAGAACACCAAACCATTTCAAGGTTTTAGATTCTCCTAGTTCAGGTGCATCTATATTAATGATATACACACCAGAAGCAATTGGCACTCCTTTAAAGTTCTTCAAATCCCAGCTCAAGGAATTTTCTACGGTTCCATCTTTTGTACTTAGAGAAGTACCGTTGATTGATCCAGAATTGTCAATTCCAAGTTCGCGGACAAATGTACCATCTACACTGAAAATTCGAACTGTTGCTCTTCCAGGTAGGTTGGTAATCTTAATAGTGTTATCAAACTTGCTGTTCTCGTACTCAGAAAATCCGTAATACGGGTTAGGTACTACACGAATCTCATCAAGCGCTGAAGCAGCAGCTTCTGCATTATTAGTAGCAACTGCATAATCAGCCATATTGAATCGGTAAGTATTTGGCTGCGTTCCAGTTTCCGTATAAGGTTTAGTTACTCTTATGCGAATCTTAACCTCTGAAGGAATTAATCCGTCCTCGATTGAAGTCATTTCAAAACCTTCTGCTAGAATGGTCGTTGAAACGTACATCGCATCATCATACACTTCTTTCTTCGTCGTTTCTGACTCATTAGCAGGTGCTGCTAATTTGGCAGCATACTCTTCAGCTTTTGTTTCACTGTAACGAGAGTTCATTACATAAATCCAGTGCTCACCACCCATCTTATAAGAGGTCGCAGGGTTTGGATTACCGAATCCAGGTACTGTTCGTAGTGAAGTAGGGTTATACAACATATCGCGTCCGTTACCAACTCCAATGAATGAGTTTTCACTAAACATCATATTCAAGCGCTCACCCGTTTCAATGTTAATTGCGTACCCTGGGAACCAAGACATTCCTGTTCCTGCCACGTCATTACCATTTTTGTCAACAGAGCTACTCAATCGAAGGCTGTTCTTACGAGCAGCTCCAATGTTATTGCTCGCCTCACGTCCCATTTCAACCACTGGTACTTTCGTCCAAAGATCCTTGTTATCGGTTAATACGATATCAACACTACACATACTATTGAGTGTATTTGTTGGAGCATTAGTCAAGAATGCTGAAATTGGATCTGTGCCATAGCAATCTGAACATGCAGGCGAAATTGTTAAAATGTTATTATCAGTACCTAATGTAGATAGAGTAGGTACATTATTAGCTAGACAGTACGGAGCGAATCCACCTTCTACCATTGACTCATACCATGAGTTAAAGTCATAGAAACTAGGATTATTTGTACTATTTAAGTCGTCTGAGTAATCAGGGATATTTGAAAGCGCAAACGTTTCATCAAATGCAGCCTTTAAACTTCCTGAACGAATCCATTCGAAAGAAGTACTGCCATCCGCATCAGCCAATACTGTCAACCAGCGACTTTGAACGTTCTCAAACTCGAAGCCTGTTTTGATAAGCGCATTTGCTCCACTAGCTGTCGGTGACTGTGTAACAGAAACCGTGAATCCTTGTGGATCAAACAACTGATCAAAAGCTATCTGCTCATCCTCATCCAAATTACCTATGTTGGACCACAATCCAAGGTCGCGTTCCCAGCCACCAATTGCTTGCTCATTCGCTTTCTTAATATCACGCTCAGAACGGTAAATCTTACCATTATCTAAGTTTTCGAGTACCCAACGAGACGAACTCGCTAAATAGCCGTTTCCAATATTGTTGCCTCTATCATTCTCCAATACATTGAAACTTCCACCGTCACTACCTATTTCGATCACATCATCGATAGCTTCGTAAGGATTTGTTTCTCTTGCATCCAAGATATTGATATAAACAGTTGCTGTATCTAAATCGCCTTGCGCTGCAATGATGTAGTCGAATTTGACCAAGCCGAAGAATTCGTACTCGCCTCTATATCTAAGAGTACTTCCATCTATTGAAACCGTTCCACGGGAAGGCTGCACAACTTCTTGTATAATTGGCGTTAAACCCGCTGCATCATTTGCCAAAACATCCAACTCGATTGAAGGACAACCATCTTCGGTGGCACAATTACCCGGACCTGTAAAGTGATTAGGGTTGTGAATAACATAAGTATCATCAAAGGCAGAACCAGGCTCAACAATAGGGTTATTTACTACCAATACAACAGATGCTATTTCAAGTTTACAATCTTCACTGTATGTTTCATAGTTGAAATGATCGTAACCCTTGTTAAAGTTAGCAGCTGGTTCATATGAAACAGTTCCATCACTCTGCGCAGTTAATGTTCCACCCATGTCTGTTTTTTCTGGCAAGTTTGCAAAATCATTTCTTTCGATACGCAATTCGTATTCACCAGCTTGAACCAATAAAGGGTCGTAGATTTTCACATCAATTGGGCCCATTCCTCCAACATAAGTAGGAGTTGGATCAAAGCCATCGGCCAAAATAGTTTGTAGACTTTCTTCAGTCAGTTCCAATTCAGATCCACCATTACCAGATCCTGAAATTTGTATAATTTCTGGCCCTTCTCCGTATGCAGTATTAACGACTGCACCTCCAGCTTCAGCACCAATTCTATGTGGCACTGCTGTATATGACTGAATGTTTTTACGTCCAGCCAAATAAGGCGTTTTCTGTGACGTCCCTGAAGGAGCAGAAGGATCGTATGCTTCATGCGTATTAGCTGCATAAGCAATTGCCATGTAGTAGTACTTCTTATTATTAATAAGTGAACGATCACCTTCCGCAAACAAATCTTGTGTTACACGAAATGTGTGTTGAATACCTTCATCTGATCCCTCAACTTTCACAACAGGAACAAATTGCTGTAAGTCTGTATCGAAGTCGTAATTGATCAAACGAGTAATTCCATCATTCGCTACATCTACAACCGCAACTGGTCGAGCCAAATCGAAGTTTACTAACTCCGCAGCACTTACAGAAGCTTTCTTCAATTGGTACAATTCGTATCCTTGGAACTGGAACAAAGAGTCCGTAAACCCTTGTGTAGCCAAGATAGGATCTGTAGATACAAATTCCTCTCTGAAGTTATTCGAAGAAGGAGAATTCCACAAAGAGATAATCAATTCCTGATCAAGTTCTCGAATAGTTAAGTTAGGCGCATCAGGACCATCTTCTACTGCGAAATTAGAATCGAAAAGACCCTGAGCTTTCTGATCCGCTTTTAAGATGGCATCAAAAGATGCACCACCACCACAGCCACCTGCTTCATCTACCCAAACAACTCCAACAATTAGGTCATTCACCGCTCCTGGAAGCAAAGAGAAAGGCCCTGAATTTTGCAAGAAACGACGGTCAGCAGGATCGATACCCTCTGAACATTCTGACCAAATTCCGTCTGCTACATCACCAGAGATGGATGGATCAGTAGGGAACATGAATGGAGCAGGATCTGTTCCACCATACCCGTTTCCACCAAAAGTAAATGGCAAACCATCTTTCCAGAAACCAGCTAGATACTGGTAATAGTGAGAGGCTGTTTCAGGGTTACCGTTAACACTAAAGTCATTATTATAGAACAAGAAACTTGACATTCCAAGTTCGTTTCCATTCTCATCTTTTGGGCCTTGAAAGAAATCCACTGCTAACATTGGTGGAATTCCAGGGTAAGCAGCCTCAGAAGGACCATCTACCGCATTACCATTGTACACAATACCCAAACTATTCGTAGTATCACAACCAACATAATCATCTTGGTATTCTCCCAAATCTGGATCTACCCACTGTCCGAAGTAAACACTATCTAGAGCAGTTGTTGCATTATTTTCGATCACGTATTTATAGAAAGTCATGTTGTTGACCTCATCGTTAGTAGCAAAAGCAAAAGCCAATGCACCAATTTCCAAACCAATTGCCTCACCACCGGTCTCAGAGTGATCATTTCCTTGGTCATTCAATACCCACCAAATCATCTGATCTGCATATACTCCTTCGATTTCTGGATCAATTACTGGGTAATCACCATTAAGCGGGTCATACTCGCCATCACCATTACAATCCCAAAAAGGAGCTAAATCTTGATCCACTGGCAAAGTAAAATCTTCGAAGTACTGATTATTTCTACCAGGCCATTCCAAGATGGAGGCCGGAATTTCTGATTCTTGAAGCTGGGGACAAGTTTCTGTACCTATTGATCCTAGAGCGGCTTCCACCAACTCTCTATAATCATCAATATCTTCTCCTTTTACTTCCCAGAAACGGTCAAACTGGCTACAAGTAATTTCACTTACTTGTCCATTCTGATCCAGTGGTCCTGGATAAAAGTCGTTACCACTCTGGCGATAAGTCTGTGCTGCTACCTTAAGTTGCCCTAAGGCATCAACTCCACCAATCCACAAAGCTCCTGCGAACAAAGAGTGACGCGAAACTTCACCAGATCCTGGTTCCACTTTCGGTATTTCATATTGTCCGCTGTTCAAATCCCACCACATGTCACCACCTGTGAGAAGACGCGTTCGTACATTGTTGATGTTCAACTCCGTTTGTGCAGTAGCAGTCTGGCAATTTCCAGAACCTTTACTTACTACTACATCCGTGGATTGTTCACCATTTTGTACATTTTCCTTTGCCGATAAACTCCCCACTAAGGACAGCAGCATCAAGGCGCAGAATATGCTTTTGAATGTTCTCATATAATATATTCTTTTATTTCTACTGATTAGAATGAGAAAGCTGCACCCAAACGGATTCTTCTAGGCAAGCCATAGTTCGTTGGGTTGTTTACTTTTTGTCTGTACAACTCTGTAAAAGATTCCGCACTTATTTGCGAAGAAACTGATGTTTGACCTTCAGGAGAAGTCAAGAATCCATCATCCGATGGGCTTCCCGTGTAAGAGTAAACATTGATTACATTTTCTGTGTTCAACAAATTTTGAACCTGTAGGTATACATTCAAGAAAAGGGCATCTTTACCGTCTTTCTTTTTTCTCAATTTAAAATCTTTGTCCAAACGCATATCCACTCGGTAATTCCATGGTAACCGTGAACCATTGATACTACCGAAAGTTTGAGGACGTCCAGCAACACCGAATTGTCCTTCAGGTGTAGCAAAAGCTTGTTGCGTATATGGAGTACCTGAACGCGCTTGCAAAATGAAGTTTGCACCAGCATTTGCAAAAAGATCCACACCACCAATTTTAGGTCCGTTGTATTTGCTTCCATCAGCAAAACGGTAATCGAAATTGATGTTGAATGAGTGTCTTGAATCGAAATCAAGCGGATTAATTGAACGAATGTTTGCTTGACCCGAGTTGATTTGGTTCTGTGCACCTAAATCTGAAGATCCAGTTCCATCAGCAAATTGCAAAGTATAGTTTGCAGTCAATCGAATATTTCCTGTTCGACGTAAATCGTAAGAAATTTCAAATCCTTTTACGGTACCGAAATCGATGTTTCCGAAAGTATTGTAAGAAGTTACAGGATAAGCAAAAGGCACTGCAATTACTTGAATCATATCTCGCATCTCACGATAGAAAGCAGCAATAGATAGTACTGAAGAACGACTCAATTTCTGCTTAAATCCGATTTGGTAATCGATTGTTTTCTCAGGACGTAGATTCGGATTATTGAACAGACGACCAGTAGCCGAAGCACTAAAGAAGTAATACTGCTCTGCGAAAGCATTCACACGGCTTTGAGGACGCTGTGTCAATACACTGTAGTGCGCAAAGAATTGAGCTTCATCAGAAATGTTAAAGGAGAAAGCTACACGAGGCATCCAAGAATATTGAGGAGCATAATCTTCAAATGCAGTACTCAAATCAAAATCTTCGTCTTGAATGTCATCCTCAGGATTTCCATCATTCAAAGTTCCAGAAAGGTAGGGGAATAAGTTTCCGCTTTCTGCCAAAATTCGAGGATCATTCGTAAATGTTCCATCTGCAGTATACCAGTCGTCACCATCCCGGTAACCTTTAATGTCTGAAGAAGGATTTGTTGGATCATCAACATAAACAACGAAATCATCACCGATTGTTTCAGGATGTGTAATAGCAACACCATCAATAGTAGTTACCTCACCAGCCTTACGAGTTCCGTATAATGAATAAGGGTCCTTTGGTACTTTTTGGTTCGCATCGAAACGATCTACTCTCAAACCAATGTTAAAGTTCAAATCCTTATAAGCAAACTTATCTTGAATATAAGCTGCACTGTAAACTGGGCGGAAGGCGCCAACTGCTCCTACTAAACGACCTTGCTCGTCTCGTTCAAAGAAGTCTTCAAAAGCAGGTTGCCCACTTAACTTTTTACCCGTATGATCGAAACCGTAGTACTGAACTAAGTTGTCCGACTCAGTACCTGATCCGAAAAGGTCTTCTGGTGAGAATAAATCTAGACTCAAATCTTCAGGAGACAAAGCATCGATGTTTACAAAATCATAATCACCGAAACCAAACTGTTGACGAACTTGCTCATCGAAGAATGACTGAGAAATATTTCCCTCAGAATCTTCCAAACGAGTGAAGTTGTATGCAATAGTATCGTAAATACTAAATGCTCCGTGAATATCTTCATTATAATCAGCCAACGGAATCTCTTCACCATCGATGATCAAAATCGGATTTTCCAAATCTCTAACGATGTCTGTTCCTGGATTAGAAACTACACGACGCATTCTGTCCCAAAGATTGTCTGCAGTTAAAAAGTAACGACGGTCAATTCTTTGCTCATACTCGAATCCAAACTCAATGGCGTGCTTATTACGATCAGAAGCTCCTGGCTTCTTGATATCCACACTACCATTAAATACTAAACGATACTGATCGTTGTCATCTTCCAAGTAACTTCCAAAACCAACACCTGGCATGTAGTATAAACTATATACTGAGAAGAGTGTCGTTGGACGACCACCATTTAACAATCCAAGATTCGTTTGCCATTCTGCTAAGTTATTGAACGATCCATTTCCACCAGACAAATCTACTAACGACTGGTTGTGTTGTACTGCAACAGGATTTGGAGAATTTTCTGCATCTGCCGTGTATGAAACTCCTGTTTCTTGAAAACCTTCAAAAATTCGTCCTGACAAAGTAATTGGATTTCCATCTTGGTCTGTCAGAGTAATCGGCACACCGTTTCCGTCTTCTAATGGAATTGGACCTTGGCTATAAACAGCCGAACGATCAAGATCGAAACGACCAACATAACCATAATTGAAGAAGTTGTCTTGATGCACCGGATCTTCACGAATCAAACGATCTCTTGTATAATCAAACTGAATAGAGTAAAACGCATTTGAAAATACAGATCCTCTTTCTTCTTCTTCTCGATTTACTTCCGCATTCAAATCACGTGCTCCAAAGCGTTGCGTAAAACGTGCAAACAAACGGTAAGTGTTATCAGTATAAACCGGCAAGTGATCACTAGCCAGTGGATCCATTCGTCTTACTATATCTTTAATGAATGCTGAACGCAAGCCAACACCACCTTTATTATAGTTATAAGAACCACCAATAGTGAAGTTCAAATTAGTTACTGGTTGAAAGTCCACTTTAAAAGTACCGTTTATTGCATCTCTTGGTAATGTCTCTCTCGCATCACGGTTTTCAAAGTCACTACTTGTAAGGAAATCTGCCGACTTCTGAAAACCTGATGAGTTAGGTGCTTGAATCAATGGATTAGAAACAATCGCATTGTAAACAGAATCCTTAACAACATCTACACCTACATACGATGGAAAATCATCTTTCTCATGTTGGTACTCTGCAGAAACGATAAAACCTAAAAGCGCACGCTCCTGATCTGTTCCTCTGTTTCTTTTCAAAATTGGTCCAGAAATATTACCTCCAATCAAGTTGTAATCATAAGGATCCAACAATTTCGAAGACAAAACCTCGATTCCTCCGTGATACTCACGAGAAGGCCCTCTTGTTGTAATATTGATGATACCACCAGTGGCATCTCCATATTTTGCAGGAACACCACCCGTTACTACACTCATCTGCTCAATGGCAGAAGCTGGAATAGCAGTACTACCACGTACTTTTACACCATCAATGTAGTAATCAGTCGCCTCTGCACGGGCACCCTTTACATTTACATTTCCAGACTCCTCGTCCTTATAAACCCCTGCAGTTGTAGAGGCGATGGATTGAACGTTTCTTGTAGGAAGGTTTTCAATATCTTCCTTTGTAACTGTTGCTCCAGTACTCGTTTCATCCGCTTTCAATAAGGGTACACGGTACTCCGTAACAACAACTGTTTCCATCATTTGAGACTCTACCCCCATTTCTATATCGAGGAAAGTACTCTTATCTGAACTTACCAGTACATTATTAATGACCTGGGTTTGATACCCAACGTACTGTACAGTAACTTCATAATTTCCCGGAGGCAGCGGTTTAATGGAATAAAATCCATCAAAGTCTGTCTGTGCTCCGGTCAGTGTCCCGTTCACAACTGTGGTAACTGTAGCAAAGGGCAACCCTTCCCCTAAGTCGGGGTCAAGTACCTTTCCTTGAATTTCACCAGTTTGTGCGACAAGGGAAGCACTGAAAAACACGGCTAGTAATAGCAGTAAAATTCGCTTCATAAACGCTTATTTTCTATTTATCGATTCTCTGAGATAGTCAACAAATATATGGAAAAAGTAAGAACAGAAATCCATGATTGCAAGGCTTTCAGTAGCTTGTGCACTTTATTCTGACAAAGTGCTGACAATTAGAAATGCTCTTGAATTTTCTGTGACAAAGTTGCTGCCATTCGATGGTAAGCATCTCTTGAAACTCCAGCTATGTGCGGGGTCAAAATCACCTGCTTATTTTCCATCAATTCTTTATACCATATCTCCTTTTTTCCAGCTTCGCCAGTCAAGGGTTCTGTTTCAAAAACATCCAGCGCAGCACCCAATACTTGTCCGCTTTTTAAGGCGCTCAACAAGGCTTCTGTGTCTGCAATTGGACCTCTAGAACTATTTATTACATAAATGGGCTTTCTGAATAAATTCAGAAATGTTGTATTCACTAAATGATGCGTTTCCGCATTTAGTGGCAAGTGAATACTAATTATATCGCATAATTCGTGTAAATCTTCCATTGAAGACTCTTCTACTCGATCATCACCGAAAGACGATTTATACTTATCGTAGACCATTATCCTACATCCGAACGGCTTAAGGAGCTTTGCCAAGCGTGAACCTGTGTTCCCATAGCCGATCAATCCGACAGTTTGCTCCGACAAATCTTTGCCTACTTCATCTTTCCGAATCCATTGCCCAGATCTAATCTTTCCATCCTGCCATACGATTTGCTTCAACAAAGCAATCATAAAGGCCACGCAATGCTCGGCAACAGAAGGACTATTTCCTTCAGGAGAATTCAAACAAGCTATTCCTAACTCATTTGCAGCTTCTCGATCAATATGCTCCATGCCTGAACCCAAGCGCGCAACAAACTTCAAGTTGGGCGCTGCTTCCAAAATGCTCCTATCGATCGGTGGACGACTTCGCACCACCATCCCAACAGCATTTTTTACTGCCTCTTTTATCTCGAACGCACGAAGATCGACTTGTTGATCGATTTCATAGCCATGTTCGGCACATTCTTTTATTAGAACATCCGCTACACGACAGGTAACCAACAATTTTCCTTTCGTTTTTTTACTTGTATCCTTCATAAATACTCTTCTTGGCGTCGAGCACAATTACTTGCTCTATCGGATTACATGAAAAGTGGCGCTTTCTTTTTGCTTGGTGCTTGCATTTACTGCTATGCTACAACTATACCAATTTGCATTGTGCAAGTCGGATATAGTCTTCTACCGACAAATTATCGGGTCTTTTATCCAAATATTCTTCTGGGACATTTTCCATGAAAGGCAAAAGTGCTTTGATCGCATTTGACAGCTTTTTGCGTCGTTGTTGAAAAGCCGTTTTGACTAAATGCTTAAAAAAGGCGGCATCCATTTCAGGCTCTTCTTCCTTTCTTGTCATTTTCATCACACCAGACCATACCTTCGGAGGCGGATTAAAGGACTCGGGTGGAACGTCAAAGAGATATTCCACATCGTAGTACACTTGAGTAAGCACGCTCAACACCCCGTATGACTTACTCTTTGATTTGGAAGCCAAGCGCACAGCCACCTCCTTTTGAAACATGCCCATCATAAAAGGGATGTTAGCCCTTTGTTCCAAAACCAAAAAAACAATTTGCGATGAGATATTGTAGGGGTAATTTCCAACCAAGCTAATTGGTTGGTCAAAGAGTTCGTTCACTTTTATTCGGAGAACATCTTGATGAATAATCTTCCCCTTCAGTGCTGGAAAACGCTTAATCAGCATAGCTGGCAAGCGATCATCCTTTTCTACCAGCCATAAATCGATTCCCTCTTCTTTCAGTAGGCCCGCAGTAAGTTTACCTTCTCCAGGGCCCACCTCCAAAAAAGGATTCATAGAAGCATCAAAATCGATGGCTTCAATCATGCGATCGATGACCGAATTGTCGTTTAAAAAGTGCTGACCGAGTGATTTCTTTTTCTTGAAAGTCAATAGTTAAATCTAAATGTGGCCTCAAATTAGAGATAAAAGCCGTGTTTAATATGGTGCGAAATAAGCAGAAATAAATCGTAATGCCTATTTCAGTAACTTCGCGCCTGCATTTATTATAAAAGAAAATACAGAATGACCAAGCTAAAAGTGGCACCAAAGAACAATACTTCGAATGCATTTTTCTATTTGATTGATAAAAAAAGTCAACTTTCGAAACTACCCTTAAGCAGTGGAGAGAAGAAAATCGTTAAAAGTCAGCTAGATAGCGAGTGTTTTTGTGCAAGAGTTCAAACAGACGGACTTAACAAATTGGTGATTCTTGTAGAAGGCGATAAAGAAGCTTCTTATGCGCGTGAAAATTTTCGCTTAGCAGGTGCCAAGGCTACTCAATGGGTCAATGAAGCACATTGGTCAACAGTTCAAGTAGAGTCTTTTAGCTCAGTAGAGGAAGCACATTTCTTATTTGCTGAAGGAATGGGCTTAGCAAACTATCAGTTCTTGAAATACAAAAAGGCACCGAAAAAGGAGCAAAATGCGCTTTCGACCATTCAGTTTTCCAAAGAACAGTGCAACCGCCAACAAGCTACTGAATTAGAAAACCTGATTGCATCAGTTTCGGAAGCAAGGAACTTGGTCAATGAGCCGTTGAATTACTTAACTGCCGTTCAATTGTCCAAAGAGTTCAAGCGCATGGGTAAAGAAGCGGGTTTTAAGGTCACTGTTTGGAATAAAAAGCGAATCGAAAAGGAAAATTTCAATGGTTTATTGGCGGTAAACTTAGGCAGTATCGATCCTCCGACCTTCACTATCATGGAGTATAAGCCCGCAAAACCAGTCAATAAGAAACCGATCGTCTTGGTGGGCAAAGGGATTGTTTATGATACGGGTGGATTGAGTCTTAAACCTACGGCCAATTCAATGGATCATATGAAGTGTGACATGGGTGGTTCCGCAGCTGTTGCTGGTGCTTTATACGCTGTAGCAAAGAACAAACTGAATGTGCACGTTATCGGATTGGTACCTGCTACGGACAATCGTCCTGGACTCAATGCTTATGTACCAGGTGATGTAATAAAAATGCGTGACGGTCTTACTGTAGAAGTTTTAAACACCGATGCCGAAGGCCGAATGGTTTTAGCCGATGGCTTGAGCTGGGCAAAAAGGTACGATCCAGAAGTAGTGATTGACTTAGCAACCTTGACGGGTGCAGCGCTTCGCACTGTGGGCCCAACTGGAATTGCCGCTATGCAAAATGGTGCAGGAAAGAACCTAGATCGCCTCCGAGACAGTGGAAACAATGTGTATGAGCGTCTATTCGAAATGCCACTTTGGAGAGAATATGGCGATATGCTAAAGTCAGAAATTGCCGATATTAAGAACTTAGGTGGCCCTTTTGCAGGGGCTCAAACTGCTGGAAAATTCCTTGAACACTTTACAGATTACCCTTGGATTCACTTGGACATTGCGACGCTAGCTTGGTCATACAGCAGTGATGGCTATCGTTTGAAAAATGGTACAGGAGCCGGTGTTCGTGTCTTGTATGATTTCTTAAAAACGCGCTAAAAACGAACTAAGATTTTTCATACTGCGTTTATACCATTAAGAAAGAGTTGCTTTCGCAAGCAGCACAAATAGGACAAATGAATAAGAATATACCGAAGCTAGGCATCACTATAGGAGACTTGAACGGAATTGGCGTTGAAGTCGTTATGAAAACCTTTGCTGACAAACGCATATTAAAAATGTGCACGCCCATCATATATGGTTCTAGCAAAGCGCTTTCTTACCACCGCAATATCTACGGGATGGATAATTTCAAATATGATATTATCGATTCAGTAGAAGATGCCAATGCAGGTGCCGTCAATGTGATCAACTGTTGGGAAGATCCTGTGCCCTTAAGAATCGGATATCCAGATAAAACCCTGGGGCAGTTTGCGATGCGTTCTTTGAAGGCAGCTGCTTATGATGTGGTGCAAGGACGTATTCAAGGCGTAATCACTGCTCCCGTTAACAAAGCACATCTTTGCACCGACAGCAAAAAGTTTGTAGGGCAAACGGAATTCTTTTCCGAGGCTTGCGGCGGACGTGAAAGCATGATGTTTCTTGTGAGCGATTCTATTAAGGTAGGATTGGTCACCAATCATATTCCTATTAGCGCAGTATCATCGGCCATCACAAAAGAGCTTATTCTTAAGAAGATGAGCATAATGAATAAATCACTGCAACAGGATTTTATGCTGCAACGACCTAAAATTGCTGTTCTAGCATTGAATCCTCATGCCGGAGATGAAGGCTTAATAGGAACAGAAGATGATGACATTGTAGGTCCAGCAGTACAAGATGCCAAGGAAATGGGTATTCTTGCTTTTGGTCCTTACGCAGCTGATGGCTTCTTTGGCTCTGGTACCTACCGTCAATTCGACGGTATTTTGTCCATGTATCATGATCAAGGATTGGTACCTTTTAAGTCGCTCTCTTTCGGACACGGCGTTAATGTGACAACTGGTTTGCCAATTGTAAGAACGAGTCCAGATCACGGAACTGCTTACAACATAGCAGGGAAGAACATTGCGAATTCTGACTCTTTCAGAGAAGCCGTTTATATGGCTTTGGACATTCATAGAAACAGAGAAACTTACAAGGAAATGCAAGAAAATCCCTTATATAAGCCCAAGTCACAGTCTAACGATGCGCCTGTAAAAACAGACGCATAGAGGGGCTTTATGCTAATAAAAGTGTTTGAGCAATGAAAATAAGAGAGAGTCTTCACACAAATGGCTCTTTTTAACTATCTTTGCAATCCATTTTCTGAATCGGACGTTCCTTGAAAGATTTTCGCAAATATGATATCCCGTTTGTTGGATTAAAATTGGGTGAACACCCTTTTTTCTACAAACTGGATCAGAGCTTCTTCGAATTATTCGAAGATTCCATGATCCAAGATGCGCAAATCGATTTGAACTTGGTCTTTGATAAGAAGCCTGGTTTTTTCGATATACAATTCAACTTATCGGGTTTTTTGAAGGCGGATTGTGATCGCTGTGCTGAGGAATTTCATTTACCCATCGAAAACCGATACCGCGTTATTGTAAAATTTAACGAAGGTCTAGTGAAACCCTCCAGTGAAAATGAGGAAATCTTATGGCTTTCTCAGGGAGACACACATATCAATATTGCAAATCACGCTTACGAGTTTGCGGTTTTGAGTTTACCAATGCAGCGCGTACATCCGGAGAAACCGAATGGAGAACCAGGTTGTTCGATTATTGCAATCTTGAACCCGGAAAGCAGCGAAGCAGAAGACGAAATGGACCAAGCAGTGGATCCCCGATGGGAAGCACTGAAAAAATTGAAGAAGAAATAATAAACATATACCAATGGCACACCCAAAGAGAAAGATCTCGAAAACGAGACGAGACAAAAGAAGAACACATTATAAAGCAGCTATACCAAACGTAGTAAACTGCTCAAACTGTGGAGCTCCAACTTTATACCACCGCGTTTGTTCAGAATGTGGCTACTACAAAGGACAACTAGCAATTGAGCCAAAAGTAAAAGGCTAAGCTAAGAGCGATAAAATTTAGACCGCATACATTATTGTATGCGGTTTTTTTGTGCACAAAACTCAATCACTAATGGAAAAGAAGAGGCCAGTGTCTGTGCTTAATAAATATTTATTACTTCATAAGCCCCCGATATCCAACGAAATTTGATTGAATCTAAGTAATCATTCCTATGTTTGGACTCAAAGTCTAAAAATGTCGGAATTAAGAGCAGCCATCACAGGCGTCCAAGGATATCTCCCAGACTACATTTTAACGAATGCGGAATTGGAAAAAATGGTGGATACCAATGACGAATGGATCATGTCTCGAACGGGAATCAAGGAGCGTCGAATCCTAAAAGGGAAAGGCTTAGGAACTTCTGACATGGGAGCTGAAGCGGTGACCCGTTTATTAACGAAAAAGAATATCTCTCCCTCCGAAATTGATTTATTGATTTGCGCTACAGTCACGCCTGATCATCAATTTCCTGCTACTGCAAATATTATCTGTGATAAGGCAGGTTTAGGAGAAATTCCAAGCTTTGACGTTGGGGCGGCATGCTCTGGTTTTTTATATGCACTTACTACAGGCATAAGTTTCATCGAGTCTGGTCGATACCAAAAGGTCCTTGTGGTCGGGGCAGACAAAATGTCTTCAATTGTCGACTATACCGATCGAGCAACCTGCGTTCTTTTCGGCGATGGTGCTGCAGCCGTTCTATTAGAAGGGCGCACAGAATATGGCATCCGGGATTCGATACTTCGTTCGATGGGCGCAGGAAAGCAATACTTACATCAAAAAGCTGGAGGCTCCGTTTTACCTGCGAGCAAGAAAACGGTGGAAGACAGACTACACTATATCTATCAAGACGGAAAGAATGTTTTCAAATTCGCGGTAACAAAAATGGCAGATGTTGCGGAAGAGATCATGAAGAAAAACCAGCTAACGGGTGATGATGTTGCTTGGCTCGTACCACATCAGGCCAACAAGCGCATCATTGATGCCACTGCCCGCAGAATGGGTTTGCCAGAATCTCAGGTCATGATGAACATTCACAAATATGGCAATACCACAGCTGCTACCATTCCGCTTTGTTTGTGGGAATGGGAAAAGCAGTTGAAAAAGGGCGACAAAATTATCCTTGCTGCTTTTGGAGGAGGTTTCACTTGGGGAGCTGTATACCTCGAATGGGCTTACGAAGATTAAGGAACACTTATTGCAAATACTATTACAAAGGGGGCGAACGATCATAGATCGACAATCCCCTTAATTCTCCTTACTTTTGTGCGACTTTGGGTCCAGTTTTATTACTTTCTTCTCAAAGCTTTTACTAAAAAAGAAAAATACATCTAATGGCAACTACTGCTGATATTCGAAACGGCTTGGTCATCAATTTCAAGCATGCTTTGTGGACAATTGTTGAATTCCAACATGTAAAGCCAGGAAAAGGACCTGCTTTTGTTCGAACTAAATTAAAAAATCTCAGCACGGGAAAGGTATTAGATCACACAATACCAGCTGGTCACAAGATCGAAACGGCAAGAGTTGAACGCAGAAAGTATCAGTACTTATACAAAGAGGGAGACAGCTTTGTGTTCATGAACATGGAAAACTATGAACAAATCAACTTAGAAGATAAGTTGATCAATAACTCTGGCTTGCTACGCGACGGAGATATGGTAGAAGTTCTTTTCCATACAGAAAAGGATATGGCATTGACTTGCGAGCTTCCTCAGTTTGTAAATCTTTCGGTTCAGCATACAGAACCTGGCTTGAAAGGTGATACAGCAACAAACGCTTCAAAGCCTGCTACGCTAGAAACTGGTACTCAAATCATGGTTCCTTTGTTTGTAAATGAAGGGGATTTGATCAAGGTAGACACCAAGTCTAACAGCTATGTTGAACGTGTAAAAAAATAAGTAAACCACAGCCATTATGGATTTCAAGCAAATACAGGAATTGATCAAATTGGTTAACAAAACCAACGTTAGCGAGGTGAAGATCGAGGACAATGGGTTTAAGATTACGATCCGTTCGAAATCATATACTGAAGCCATTAATCAGCCGAATACAGTACCAACGATGGTACAACAACCGATAACCATGGCTGCCAATCCTATTCACGCTGGACCACCGCCTGAACCTGCTACTTTGAAAGAAGCACCAGCTAGTGATGCTGCTGCTTCAGCTCCTCGTGCGGAATCCAATCTAATAGAGATCAAATCTCCCATGATTGGGACTTTCTATCGCTCTTCCACACCTGAAAAACCACCTTTTGTAAAAGTGGGTGATAGTATAAATGTGGGCAGTGTTTTATGTATTGTTGAAGCCATGAAGCTTTTCAATGAGATAGAATCTGAAGTAAACGGAACCATCGTTAAAATTCTTGTGGAAAATGCTTCACCTGTCGAATACGATACTCCATTGTTTTTAGTAGAGCCTGCTTAATCGCTGGAAAACAAGAAGGCATGTTTAAGAAAATCCTGATTGCAAATCGAGGCGAGATCGCCTTGCGCATCATTCGTACTTGTCGAGAAATGGGTATAAAAACCGTTGCGGTTTTTTCTACTGCAGATCGAGAAAGTTTACACGTAAAATTTGCCGACGAGGCCGTTTGTATTGGTCCTCCATCCAGTGCAGAATCTTACCTAAATATTCCCAACATCTTGTCGGCTGCGGAAATCACAAATGCTGATGCCATTCATCCTGGTTACGGGTTTTTGGCAGAAAATGCTGGTTTTGCCGAAATTTGTGCAGCCCATGAGATCAAGTTCATCGGACCAAGTGCGGAGATGATCCAATCGATGGGTGACAAGATCACCGCAAAGGAAACCATGATAAAGGCCGGTGTTCCGGTTATTCCAGGTTCAAAGGGACTAATTCAGAGCGTCGAAGAAGGAAAAGAACTAGCAAAAGGGATTCGGTACCCAATCATCCTTAAGGCAACTGCTGGTGGGGGTGGTAAAGGAATGCGTGTAGTTTGGAGTGGAGATCAATTTGAGAGCAACTGGGACTCTGCGCGAGCTGAAGCCGGTGCTTCTTTCGGAAACGATGGAATCTACATCGAAAAGTTCATTGAAGAACCTCGACATATTGAAATTCAAGTAGCAGGAGATCAGTATGGAAAAGCCTGCCATCTCTCCGAAAGAGATTGCTCCATTCAACGTAGACACCAAAAGCTGGTAGAAGAATGTCCTTCACCATTTATTACCGACGACTTACGGGAAAGAATGGGCGCCGCTGCGATTAAAGCCGCACTTGCCATTAACTACGAAGGGGTGGGAACCGTGGAGTTTTTGGTAGATAAAAATCGTGAATTCTATTTCATGGAAATGAATACGCGAATTCAAGTAGAACATACAGTTACAGAAGAAGTAACAGATATTGACTTGATTAAAGAACAGATTAAGATTGCAGCTGGTGTTCCAATCTCTGGAAAAAACTACTTCCCTCTTCGCCATGCGATTGAGTGTAGAATAAATGCGGAAGACCCATACAATGATTTCCGTCCTTGCCCTGGAAAAATTTCTCAACTACATACTTCGAAAGGCTTTGGAGTGCGCGTAGATACACACGTTTACGCGGGTTATACCATTTCTCCTTACTACGATTCAATGATTGCTAAAATTATCGTTCGTGCGCAAACACGGCATGAGGCTATTGCCAAAATGCAACGCGCACTTCATGAATTTATGATCGAAGGTGTGATGACAACCATTCCTTTCCATTTGAAGTTGATGCAAAACGAACAGTTTCGCAAAGGAGATTTTACTACCGACTTTATCAACGATTTTGATATGGGCAGTGAGAAAGAAGGCGACTTTGAGTAGTTGAAGCCTTTATAAATTTCAATCTTTTACTAGCTCCCAAACCTCAGCTATAGGACTAAAAGCATATTCCTTTTTCGTTTGATATTCTTCACAGAGATAGCGTTTGCGAAGCTTTTTTTTGAGTTGAAAGACCTTTCCGTTTCTGGTTTGAAACCAAGCTCCTGTTGCTAAATCTTCCACCAATACTGTAGGTGGCCCTACTTGTTCATTGTGATTTCGCAACACTTTATACAATCGCGTATCAACGCAACTAGAGGCGGCCGGATTACTCAAGTACACTTGTAAAGCCTCTTCAACATCTTTCGGAAAAACACTGTTTGCCATAAATTCTCGCATCAAATCGTGAAAATTTCTTTTCCATTCTATTCCATGAGGAGCTACTTTCGAGCGATGCTCATTCCAAGTAACTAAATGAGCTATCTCATGAGTCAATGTGATCAAAAATGCGTATCGATTTAAGTCACCATTGACACTGATGCGGTGCCCATCATTTTTCCAAGGCGCTCGATAATCTCCTAGTTTAGAATTGCGTTTCCGTGTGACAGTAAGTTGAAAGTTGTATTCTTCAAACCAATAAACAACAGTAGGAATGGCAGCCTCTGGAATGTGCTTCGCGAGATTATTTGCTAGATCCGTTCTTTGCTTTCTGTTCAAGGTATTGTATGTATTTATTGACAAAGTACATCTCTACAACAGTAAAAAACAAGTAGATGCCTACAAAAGGGATCAAAATCTCATTTCCTCCTTTCCAATAAGCCAAAATATATACAGCTATAAATGTTGCTGCCATAAGGAATCGAAAACTCAGCAAGGCCAACAGCACCAAAGTGGCGTCTAATTGAGGATTGACTTTTTTAAAAAGGTAGACTGTACCTAAAAACCCGAAAGCCATTAGCGCGAAAAAGACATAGCAAACCCAAGTGAAGTACATTACACTCGGAGCATGTACAAAGAAAGAAAGAAGAAAGATAACTAAAGCCAGTCCAAGACTGCAGTAAGTCATGCGAAAAAGCGTCTGAAGTAAATTCATTTTTTATCTGAATCTGGCTTTTCCGAAAGTAATTCCCTTAGGACGGATCCCATAGCAAGAAAGACTGCTAATAAAATAATCAAGGCTACCCCGAGCTGACCAATAGCATACTTACTATTCAGCCAATTAGCCAAAAGTGCACCTAAAAGTATAATGCCGATCATTTGACCAGCAATACTCATGTACTTGAGCCAATATCTGTTATCCGACTTTTTTATTGCTTAATCCTTGAGGAGTAGTTGTGTTTGTGCTGGTCTTTTTTCCCGCAGAAATAGCCGGTGTTCCAGTTCCCATTTTGCAATTTCCGTTAAAGCTTGCACCCGGATCGATGATCAATTTACGTGAATGGATATCTCCCTCAACGTGAGATTTATCTTTTAAAGTTAAGATCTCTTCCACCTTAATGGTGCCTATCACCTTTCCAGCGATATCCATGCTCTTACACTTGATATCACCTTTGACTACACCACTTGCGCCAATAATAATTCTAGATTTTGATTCCAAGTATCCTTCTAAAGTTCCTTCGATGCGAATGGTCCCATCAGAAATTATCTCTCCTTGAATTTCAGTACCTCTACCAATTCTATTGGTTGTCCCGGATTGATCTGTTGAATTATTTGATACGTTATTTTTAAATGTATCGTTTGATTTCTTCTTTAATCCAAACATTGAGCGTGTTTTTCTGGCGATTAGTCTTCAAATAAAATGTAATCAATAGGGTTTACAGGGCTTTGATTGTACCAGAGTTCAAAGTGTAAATGCGGTCCATCGGAAAGCTCTCCGCTACCACCAATTATAGCGATAGCATCCCCAGCTTTCACGAAAGTACCTACTTTTTTTAATAAAACAGAATTATGTTTGTAAAAAGAGATCAAATTGTATTCATGTTGTACACCTATAATATAACCTGTTTCCGTGGACCACTCATTGAGTATGACCATCCCATCTAAAACGGACTTGATCGGTTCCTTTTCTCCCGCCACTAAATCAATACCGAAGTGCTCTGTTTGGATATTGAAGGTGTCACTCAATACACCATTTACAGGTTTTGTAAAGAAGAGATCCGAGATTTGTGTTTGTTCTTTTTTGCGATCACTGAACAATTCATAGGTCTCAGCAACTTCCATTTCTTTCCGTAAAATCGAATCTTCTTTCGAAATCACACTTAAATCAACGCTGTCATAGCCGCTGTCTTGTTTACTTCCTGGGGCTTCTTCCAAAGAATCAAAATTTGCCAAAGCTTCAGGGTTTCCCGCAAGTATTGCTTGGACCGTTTCTACCCATTTTCCATTCGACTCCACCACATTGACCGTCGAGTCCATTCTAGAAGCCAAATCAATAGCATCTCTCCGCAAACCAACATCTTGATAACCAGGTATATACAACTTAAGAGGTGTAAAAACTATCATAGCTACGGTCAGCGCAACAAGAAGTACACACAGCGTGCTAAACACAATGTACACGTTCAAACGTGACAATCTAAACGACAATTTCTCCTCCAAGGAAGTGTCATTCATGATAACAAGTCGATACTTATTATTTAGTCTTTCAAATAAGTCGCTAGTCTTCTTATTCATACCTCTAAATACGCCCTATCTTTGGGCTTGTTTTTTAAACGAAAAAGGTAATAATTTCGCCTGTTTTCAGTTTATAAAATGTTGCCCCGATTCGGGATTTAACTAATTGAATCACAGTGACTAAGGTCTTACGAATAATTCTGCCCCTAATGTTAGCATTAATCTTAATGCCTTCATTGGACGCGCAATCGAAAAGAAAGCGCAAAAAAAGCAAGAAAGATAACAAAAAATCTTCTGCGCTTAGAAATGCTTATCAAGACATGACTGCCCGGTACAATGGGTATTTCAATGCAAAGCTAATCATGCAAGAGAGCTTATTAAGCCTCAAGGATGCTAACCGAGATAATTTCAAAGAGATTTTGCCCATTTTCGACTTCACTGGTGGGGACGAAGCTAGTGCAGTTCACGCACAAATGAACAAAATCATTGAAAAATGCTCAGCAGACATCACTTTGCATCCCAATAGCAAATGGGTAGATGATTGCTACTTGCTGATCGGAAAAGCGCGTTTCTTCAAGGGCGAGTACGAAGAGGCATTGGTCAACTTTTCTTATATCGAAAGAAAATTTGGTCGAAACATTCGAAAAGGTGCCAAACAAAAGAAAGGAAAAGTAAAAAGAAACCGCAAAGGCCCAGGTGTCGATTTTGGCTTAAAGTCTAGTGGAGCTGTATCGAGTGATACCGACAAGATTCGTGAAAACTTAAAGGAGGAAAGAGCGCAGAATAAAAAAGACAAAGACCAAGCTAGAAAGGATAAAGCGAAAGAGAACAAGAAAATCAAGAAAGAGCGCGAAAAAGCAAAAAAGAAGCTGCAAAAAGAACGGGCCAAAGAAAAGAAACAGAAAGAAAAGGAACGCGCTCGTTTGAAGAAAATGAGTAAAGAAAAGCGTCGCAAATACATCCAAGATCAAAAAGCTAAAAAGGAAGAAGCTGCAGCGGCTAAGATTGAGGAAGAAGAAAACAAGGAAGCGGACTTAGCAGCTGAGAAAGCAGAAGAAGCTCGGAAGGCTGCAGATGAAGAAGCTGCTGCATTAGCAGAAAAGGAAGCTGCTGAAAAGGCAGAAGCTGAAGCATTAGCAGAGAAAGAGCAGGCAGAGGAGGAGGAAGCCAAACAATTTGATTTAGTAGATAGCGACTTGGATCCTGTCCGTTATGACCGAAATTTCTTAGGGTTCTTAAGTCACCGTCCTGCAAAATTTGAAGGTGCAATTTGGCAAGCTCGTACGCTTATGTCTATGGAACGATACGATGATGCTATAAGTCTCATCGAAGGAATCCGAGAGAACAGCAAAATGCCTAAGAAGTTCAGGGGCGAAATGAATGCCCTTTACGCAGGCGCCTTCTTGCAAAATGAAGATCCAGTCAAAGCTTATGCTGCGCTTTCTGATGCTATAAAATCAACAAGAGGTAAAAAGAAAAGAGCCCGTCTGCACTTTATTCAAGGTCAAATTAGCCAAGATCAAGCGCAGTATGCCTTAGCGATGAAATCCTACAAAAGGGTTTTGAAGAGCAAGCCCAGCTTCGAAATGGAATTCCATTCGAGACTGCAAATGGCGGGCACGAAAATGCAATCAGGAGAATACGCATCTAGTGATGTGATTCGAGATTTGGAAAAGATGCTAAAGGAGGAAAAATACGACAATCACCAAGATGAGATTTATATGATGATGGCGAACATTGCCATTGAAGAAGGTGATATCGAACAAGCAATGGCATACTTAGGAGAATCTGCTGCGAACAGTACGATGAACAATGAGATGAAAGCTGAGGCTTACTTGAGACTAGCAGAGCTACATTTTCAGCAAGAGAGTTATTTATTATCCAGCTATTACTATGATAGCACGGCAAGTATTTTGCCTAAGGACTATCCAGAGATTGACGACATTATCTCGCGTAAAGAAATCCTGGGAGATCTTGCAGGTCATATTAGAACAGTAGAATACGAGGACAGTCTTCAGCATTTGGCCCAGTTACCGGTAGATGAGCGCAATCGAATTATTGATGAACTTATCGACGATTTAGAACAAAAGATAGAAGATGAAAAACTAGCTGCTGAACAAGCTGCTAATGCCATTTTCGAAGATCAAAACTCGAGCGGAAACAGTGCTGCAGGTTCATGGTATTTTTATAATGAGACTGCGAAATCAATGGGCTATAATGAATTTCAGTCCATTTGGGGAAATCGCTCTTACAGTGACAATTGGCGATTGAGTGGAACAGCTGGAGATGAGTTTGTTAACCGATCTGAATCGGAAGCTGAGCAGGCTAGAATTGACTTAGCTCAAACTGGTCGACTTTCGAGAGAGGCCTTTTTAGCTGATATCCCTTTCAACGAAGAGGCGGTATTGGCTTCTAATAATAAAATCATTGACGCCCTTTTTGGCAGTGGTAATATTTACAAAGACAAATTGGACAACAAACCGAAAGCCATCAACTCTTTTACTGAGTTGAATGATCGTTTTGCTAAAAATATCCATGAGATTCCGGCTTGTTATAGTTTGTACTTACTATATCGTGCAAACGATGATAATGTGCGTGCCGAACAAATGAAAAAGTACATCATCGCAAACGATGCTACTGGCGAATACGCTGGTATACTTCAGGACCCAGAAGCTGCCTCAAGAGTAGATAAAGAGGCGCAAGTATTTTATGAACAGAGCTATAAGTTGTACTTGGCAGAGAAATTCGAAGAAGTATCAGAGCGACAAAAAGAAGCTGCGAATTTGTACGCTTCCAGTGAAATGACTCCTCAGTTTGATTTGTTAGGAGCGTTTGTAGTGGGACAAACAGAGGAAAAGAAGTTGTACATCGACGCGCTCAAGGAAGTAAAAGATCGTTACCCAAGTCACGAGGTGGGAGAAAAAGCGGCAGAGATTCTAAAGTACATTAGTAAAGAGGAAAAAGAAAAAGATAAGGCTGCGAAAGAGAGCATTTATAAATTCAAGATGAAATCTTCACACTACTACATTTTGACTTTCGGTGAGTATGTTGAAGAGATTAATGACGCAATTATTCAATTCTCGAATCATAACACCAGCAAATTCAAATTGGATCGACTGAAAGTAACACCAATGCTTTTGAATCCTGAAAATCAGATTGTTTTAGTAAAAACTTTTCCAAACGGAGAAAAGGCCATGTCTTACTACAAGCAAACAAATGA
>CALFBW010000288.1 GCA_937951415.1 uncultured Chitinophagales bacterium
ATTCTAAACGAGTTCATATAACTCCTCGCGTCAATGGTTGGGCAGTAAGAAAGGAAGGGAATATAAAAGCTTCTAAAGTATTTGATACACAAAAAGCAGCGGTCGCACTTGGTAAGTTGTGGGTGATTGCAGGTATAGCCACAGCGGTTGTGATTCATGAGAAGAATGGAAAATTTAGGACTGCAAAATAATGTCCTACAGAACCAATGTTTTTATAAATTGTCCTTTTGATAGTGATTACTATCAATTGCTCAAGCCTCTGCTATTTACTGTTATATTTTGTGGTTTAAAGCCTAAGCTTTCTGAAACTTTAGATGGCGACGATATTAGAATAAGGCAAATTCAAGATCTCATACATGAATCGAAATACAGTATACATGATATATCTAGGATTGTTCCCAAGACTAAAAAGAGTCTCCCAAGATTCAATATGCCTTTTGAATTGGGATTGGATCTAGGATGTAAGATGTATTTCAGGAAAGATAAAAAATGTCTAATTCTTGAAGAAGAACTGTACAGGTATAAGGAAGTCATCTCAGATATTGCGGGTCAAGATATCAGTAACCATGAAAATGACCCAATTCTAATAGTAAAATGTGTCAGGAATTGGATTTACAAGATCAAATCCGATAAGCCATTAGCATATACTGTTATTTGGGATTTATACAACGAATTTGTATTCGATTTTGATAAGGATATGAAAGCTGAAAATTTAGATCCCAATAAAATGTGGGAAATTCCTTTTTCCGAGCTAATTGATGATATGTCAAAATGGATAAAAACCAAAACAAAGAAAAAATCAAAGAGAAAGTCCCCGAAATGAATCGATTGCGAGTGTTAGTGATTGTTTTAGGTCTGCCTGCTCTAAATAAAATCGAGCTTATAGCTATCAAGGCTCCTAGTCCCAGTTAAAGTGATTAAAGATGGACTTAATTTTTATCAATCCGGTACTTTCGCTAGGATTAATGTAAGCTGATGTAAAATTGAGATTAAAAAATATTCGATCTAGAATGAAAAATGAAGTTCTTTAATTACTTCAATTTTACACCTACAAATTAGGCGTCAACCATTTTCTAGCCACCTTCAATTCCATCCCTTTACGCTCTGCATAGTCCTTCAATTGGTCCTCTTTTATTTTTCCCAATCCGAAATACTTTGACTTAGGGTGCGCGAAATAATAGCCACTTACTGAAGAAGCTGGATACATGGCAAAACTCTCCGTGAGTTTTATTCCGATGCGATCTTCCACTTCCAAGATGTCCCAAATACTTTGTTTTTCGGTATGCTCTGGACAGGCAGGATAGCCAGGAGCAGGTCGAATCCCTTTGTATTTTTCTTTTATTAGTTCTTCGTTCGATAATTTTTCGGAAGTATCGTAAGCCCAAATTTCTTTTCGAACTTTTTGGTGCATGAGTTCCGCAAAAGCCTCTGCGAGTCGATCAGCCAAAGCTTTCAATAAAATCGAATTGTAGTCGTCTTGGTCTTTCTCGAAACGTTCTAGATGGGACTCGATGCCAATACCAGCAGTAACCGCAAACATGCCAATGTGATCTTTTACAGCGCTCGACTTCGGAGCAATATAGTCCGATAAACAATGGTTGTATCGACCTTCGCTTTTTTCTATTTGCTGACGCAAGAAATGTAGTTGCTTGATTTCTTTTTGCGAAGAATCTGCCGCTAGAACATGTACCGTATCTCGCTCATCGGCGAAGGCTGGAAAGATTCCTATAACAGACTTAGCCTGCAGCCATTTCTCTTCAATAATTTGCTTCAACATTGCTTGCGCATCATCGAATAACTGCTGCGCTTCCTTTCCAACGATTTTGTCTTGTAGAATCGCTGGATATTTTCCAGCCAATTGCCAAGTTTGGAAAAAAGGCGTCCAGTCAATAAATTCCGCAATCAGTTCTAGGGGAAATTCTTGATACGTTCTTACACCAGTAAATTTGGGAGTACTAGCTTCGAAATTTTCCCAATCCATAGGTGGCTTGTTACGTCGAGCTTCGCCAATAGAAGCGTAACGTTTTATTTCCTTCTTGTTGTTTTGTTGGTGAACTGCGTGCGCAAATTGCTTGTCTATATCAGCGAGGAAAGCAGCACGGTTGTCTTCACTTAATAAATTACTCGCTACAGCAACCGACTTGCTAGCGTCTAAAACGTGAACAACGGGGCCTGAATAAGCTGGATTTACCTTCACAGCGGTATGCGCCTTGCTAGTAGTTGCACCACCAATGAGTAAAGGAATATCCATTCCTCGGTATTCCATTTCGGCCGCCACACTCACCATTTCATCGAGGGAAGGAGTAATTAATCCACTCAAGCCAATAATGTCTACTTGCTCTTCAATGGCTTTGTCCAAGATTTTATGTGCGGGAACCATTACACCCATGTCGATGATCTCGTAGTTGTTACAAGCCAAGACTACGCCGACAATGTTTTTTCCAATATCATGCACGTCGCCCTTAACGGTCGCCATCAAGATTTTTCCAGCGGCTGATCCTTTTCCACCCGCTTTTTCTTCTTCCATAAATGGATCCAGATAAGCCACCGCCTTTTTCATTACTCGAGCGGATTTTACTACTTGTGGCAAAAACATTTTCCCTGAACCAAATAAATCTCCCACGACATTCATGCCCGACATCAGTGGTCCTTCAATCACTTTCAAAGGACGCACATATTTCAAACGAGCCTCTTCCGTGTCTTCTTCAATGTAGTCGACAATTCCACGCACCAAGGAGTGCGTCAATCGCTCTTCCACTGTTCCTTCTCTCCACGAATTGTCTTGCACTCGAACCTTGCCACTGCCTTTAACAGTCTCTGCAAAATCAACTAAGGCTTCTGTTGCTTCACCGTTTCTATTAAGGATCACATCCTCTACCTTTTCTAGTAAAGCTGGTGGGATTTCCTCGTAAATTTCAATCATCCCAGGGTTGACAATACCCATATCCATTCCCGCTTTAATGGCATGGTATAAAAAGGCTGAGTGCATCGCTTCGCGAACAGGATTGTTTCCTCGAAACGAGAATGAAACATTACTGACACCTCCACTGATGTGCACCAGCGGCATTTTTTCTTTGATTTCACGGGCTGCTTCAATGAAGTCTACCGCATAATTG
>CALFBW010000289.1 GCA_937951415.1 uncultured Chitinophagales bacterium
ATCGCAATAAACCCCAACCAAACTGTAAGGGTTTATCGCAATAAACCCCATCAAACAGCAAGGCTCGATCGCAATAAACCCCATCAAACAGCAAAGCTCGATCGCAATAAACCCCAACCAAACTGTAAGGGTTTATCGCAATAAACCCCATCAAACAGCAAGGCTCGATCGCAATAAACCCCAGCTCAACCGAAGCTTTGCTATTTTTGCAGTACCAAAGAACAATTCATGCAAACGGAGCTACAAAAATTTCAAGCTGCTATCCTAGAAGGCATTCCAGCAGCTATTCCCACTTTCCCTGCCGATGAAAAAGACCCTTCGATTAGCCACGCTCCGCGAAGGATCGTCGATAGTCTTTCAAAGGCCGACAAAGTACTCGCGCTCCGAAACGCCCTTCGCTATTTCCCCGAAAGATTACACGAAGAATTAGCACCTGAATTCTGGGAAGAATTGCAGTCGATGGGCCGCATTTACATGAAGCGCTATCGACCACATTTTGAAATGAAGGCACGCCATATTGATGACTTCCCTCATCAATCAAAGCAAGCAGCTTCCATCATGCTGATGATCTGCAACAACCTCAATTACGACGTTGCGCAACATCCACACGAACTCATCACCTATGGAGGAAACGGTTCCGTTTTTCAAAACTGGGCTCAATTCCGATTATGCATGAAATACCTCGCCGAAATGAACGACGAGCAAACGCTAGTCATGTACTCTGGACACCCAATGGGACTCTTTCCTTCACACAAAGACGCTCCTAGAGTAGTAGTGACGAACGGAATGATGATTCCACAATACAGCGAAGACCACCACTGGAATCGCTTTAACGCACTCGGCGTTACCCAGTATGGACAAATGACCGCGGGTTCCTACATGTACATCGGTCCACAAGGAATTGTGCACGGAACCACCATCACCCTGCTCAATGCTGGACGAATGCTCGATCGTCAAAACGGTTCGCTACAAGGCAAGCTATTCGTCTCTTCAGGTCTAGGAGGAATGTCGGGCGCTCAAGCCAAAGCAGCAGTCATATCTGGAGCAGTTGGTGTCATTGCAGAAGTCAACTTCAAGCAAGTAGACAAAATGCACCGACATGGTTGGATCAATGAATATTACGCCGAACTTGATGCCCTAATTCCACGGATCAAAACAGCTATTGAAAAAGAAGAAGCCATTGCGATTGCTTACCACGGCAACATTGTGGCCCTTTGGGAGCGTTTAGTGGAAGAGGAAATAAATGTGAGTTTAGGCTCCGACCAAACCTCGCTGCACAACCCTTGGCAAGGAGGTTACTATCCCGTTGATATTCCCTTCGAAGAGGCAGAAAAAATGATATCTGCACAACCCGAATTGTTTAAGGAAAAAGTAGAAGCTACTTTACGCAGACACGTGGCAGCAATACAAAAACTCACCGAAAAAGGCATGTATTTCTTCGATTACGGAAATGCTTTCTTAAAACAAGCTGCAGCTGCCGGTGCTCCGATTACCAAGGAAGACGGCACTTTTATTTATCCCTCTTATGTGCAAGACATCATGGGACCAATGTGCTTCGATTACGGTTTTGGACCTTTCCGTTGGGTGTGCTGCTCGAATGACCCAAAAGATCTACAGAAAAGTGATCAAATAGCTGCACAAGTCTTGCGAGAAATGAGCGCAACTGCTCCTCCGGAGATCAAACAACAAATGGCAGACAACCTTCGATGGATTGAGCAAGCTGAAGAGAATCAACTGGTGGTTGGAAGCCAAGCTCGGATCTTGTATGCCGATGCCAATGGTCGCATCCAAATCGCTCGTGCTTTCAACAAAGCTATTGCTGATGGAACAATTTCCGCACCCATCGTTCTAGGACGTGATCATCACGACGTATCAGGAACTGATTCGCCTTTTCGCGAAACTTCCAACATCTACGATGGCTCTTCCTTTACTGCTGATATGGCGATCCAAAATGTCATTGGCGACAGTTTCCGTGGTGCTACATGGGTCTCCATCCACAATGGCGGCGGCGTAGGTTGGGGCAATGTAATAAATGGAGGTTTCGGAATGCTTATCGACGGTAGTGCAGACGCTCGTCGGCGACTAGATTCTATGCTCTACTGGGATGTAAACAACGGCATCGCACGACGTTCTTGGGCTCGCAATGAGGGCGCACGATACGCGATTGAACGCGCAATGGAAGAAAATCCACAGCTTCAGATTACACTTCCGAATGCTGCCAGCGACAAATTGCTAGAAGGCTTGATTACGTAAAAGCAGCCAAGGCATTTATTAAGAACGCCTTCCTTCTTCACAACTTTATGAGGCCATTATATATGTATATAAGTGTCTGAAATTGAATGAAACTATTTCAGAAGAACGAGTCAGAAAACCTAGACACAGCTCTGCTTTGACGAGGCCTTCTATGGAAGTAGTTTTGAAAACAGCAATGTTCAAATCGGACAGTTATACTTTGCATCCCTTTGCTCTTTCTAAAGTTGAATAAAGTCCTTTTTCGAAGAGAATTTGGATGAAAAATATCTATAAACACCTACTTTATAGGCAGTGTTCATCGAAGCGCTGTGGAGAACTTCTTTCTGATTCTGATACTCCTGGAAGCTCGCTAAGCATGAATAGTATATATTTGGGACAACCTTTGGTTTGGTCAAAGGGTAAAAAGAAGAAAAATAAAAAACGGCAAGAGCCACGCCAAGCGCTTGCGACTAATTCTCAGTCATGCCGTCATTAAGTGTGTTTGCTCCTTTGGCAAACAAACATTGTAGAAATTGCTGCTTTTTTAGGTGATTTTCAACAATAAGTACTTAAGTCGAAAGTGGATTCGCGCCACCTCTCTTTATCCGATTCCTGCCCTAGGTCTATTTTATACAAACAAAACAAAATACATATGTCTTCGAAGAAAGAAGCGAAGAAGATTGATTACATATTGGATGCCACTAATATCATTAATTGGCACACCGCAAATAAAGCACCTCGAAATCGAGCTGCCACCAAAAATGAAAAAAACGACAATGTCTCTCTAAATACCCTGTTCAAATTGCTGAACCTCATGGCTGATGAGGAGCGCAGTTTCCAGTGTATTTTCGATGCAAATACCGTTTATCTTTTACCAGAAACGGAGAAGGATTTATACAACGAACTGCTATCGACAATGCCACAGTTCTTCTATCAAGTAACGGGTGGTATTCGCGCCGATTCCTTTGTACTATCGGCTGCCAATACTTGTGGATCGAAGGTGATCAGCAACGATAACTTCAACGATTACCAAAGCAAATTCCCTTGGATTGGACGGGATCAAAAGCCGCAGCGCCTGTTCAAAGGAGGAATTCCCTTAATCGCTGGTATAAAAACACTCATGGTTCCAGATTTGCAAATCAATGAAGCCATTGACGAATCTGCAGAGTCTTTGTACCACGATTTGATGGGCAAACTGGGCGGAGAAGCAGAACCAAAAACGGGAGCCATCAAATCATTTAGCAAAAAGAATGGTTGGGGATTCATTACACGAGAAAACGGAAAAGACGTTTATTTCAAAGCAGAAGAATTTGCCTTTACACCTGGCTTAGAAGTGTCCTTCAAACT
>CALFBW010000290.1 GCA_937951415.1 uncultured Chitinophagales bacterium
AGCATGGTAAAGAATCGTCTCGACTGACTTTTGATAGGACTCGAATATTCTCCTTCCGGGCTTACGGAAGCAAATCTATCCAGTAAATTGTCGAGAGGAATGCGGACTTGATCAAATACTATTTGCCCATTGTCCACTCCATTCAAGCCCATCTTATAGCCAATGTCTCGCACGATCACACCGTCCAATAATTTGCCATCTGCATCACGGGTAGGCACCAAAAAGGCATGAACACCCTCTTTTTTATCACCTACTATTAACTGGGCGAAAACCGTTGCCATACTGCCATGTAGGGCATTTCCGATCCAATACTTTGAAGCTCCTGGTCGCGGCGTGTGTACAATAAACTCTTGTGCACCAGCATCGTAAGTAGCCGTGGTTTCTGCATCGTTTACATTGGAACCGTGCCCAATTTCCGACATAGCAAAACAGCCTGCAAGCTCTAATTGACCAATGTCATTGAGGTATTTTTCGTGGTGTTTCGCACTGCCCAATTGCGCTACTGACCCACCAAACAATCCAAATTGAACACCAAATTTTATGAGCAAACTGATGTCGTGAAAACCCATCACTTCAAAGGCAGCCATGTATTTCCCAATGTCTCCACCACCTCCGTATTCTTTAGGGTAGGCATAAGCTCCTACACCTTGTTCGGCCAACATATGACACCATTTCAGTGTTTGTGCACGGTACTCATGTTTATTGCTAAAATGTCGAATTCGGAATGCAGGATCGGTCAATATCGCCCGCATTTTATTTTTCGTCTCCACGTATTCTCCATCCAAGAGGGCTTGCATATCTTCTATCGAGAAATCGGCTTCACGTTCTTCTTCCGGAAGCTGCATTTGCTTGGGCAAAATATTGCTGTAAGCATCCAAGCCCAAAATACCCAAAGAGCGCTCAATACCCGACAGGTCTTGGAACGGGAAACGCCCCGACCAGCGTTCATAAGCCTGTTCGTCGTGGCAGCGCAACAAGTCTAAGCCAAACTCGACCGCAGACTGGTGTTGCTGCTCATCTGCAGCTCGACAGGCTTGCTTAATGATTTGTGACCATGATTTCAATACTGCATCTGCTGGTGGATTTTTCGGATCTAGCCACTGACTAAGGAGTGCCTTCTCTTCAGCATTCATCCAATCTCGTTCGATGGTATTACTTCGAATAATTTCCATCTCTGAGGGTGTAAGAACGGAATCTGCCCAAACCACATACAAAAGCGGCAAAATCGCCAAAAGACCCGGCGTTTTCTCCATGTCTTTCAGTCGTTGATCGCTTGATTTCTGAAGTATATTTTCAATGGAACTTATCATGGCTTAAGTATAAAACATTCGCAGCGAATGCGGAAGGCTTTTAGCCATTGGTCTTAGCGGCAATACAGTAGTTTATCTCCGCTTATAAATGGAAAGAGCCTCCTAAAATGGAGGCTCTCAATATTTTATTTAGCTAGCCAGGAATTATTGCGCAGCATTCCATGCCATGATTCCCCCCTCTAAATTGTATAGTTTCTCAAAGCCTTCATCGCCCATCGCCATGCAAGCACGCTGCGAGCGGTTTCCCGAACGGCAAAAAATCAAGTAAGTTTTCGACTTATCAAGGTCTTCTATGGCTGAATAAAATTCTGGGTCCATGAAATCGATCAAAACAGAACCGGGAACATCTCCTTCTTCCTTTTCTACTGCTGTTCTCACATCTAAAATCACCACTCCTTCTTCTGTCATTTTCTCCTGAAAGGTGGCTACGTCTATATTACTAAACATTCGTTCTCTTTAATTTTGACTAATACCTACTAGTTAGATTATTGCAAAGCTAAAAGGCTTAAATCGCTCCAATCTTTTTGTCGTAAAGATCTTTGCTTTCTTTTATTACTTCATTCAACTCATCCATCAAGCCTGGCACTTGAGCTTCAATGGCAGACATTCCCGTTTTGAAACTTTCAAACTCTCCTAAAGCAACCGAGACTTCTAAGGCTTGCACCAAATCCTGTGCTTCTGCATACAAGGCTTGTAGCTTATTGATCGACTTTTCCGTTTTATTCAAAGTAATTTCATAATCGCCACGCACGGTTCACAAGGCTTTACTCAACTGTGCTTTTCGCTCTGCGTTGTTCAAACCATTGGTCTGACGTTCTAGTGCGTCAAACAAATTTTGCGCATCGTCCCGCAATCCTTCGTAGTCTTTCGTCAAACGCTTTACTTCTTTCTCTACTCCGTTCCAGCGATTGTAAATGCGCTTAAACTCCTTGTCTTTATTCTTAGCGTTCTCTAAAGCAACTTCAATTTGACTCAGCTCGGTGATGTTTTCTATCATTTCTTCGCTGGTCTCTTCCTTTTGCTTCTCAAACTTGCTGATCTGCGAACGGAATGCCTTTTTGAATTTCGGTAAGTCCTCAGGCCCCTTGTAGCAAGAGCTCATTTGTGAAAGCACTGCTACCAAGATTACAAAAACGGCCAAAAGGCCAATATTCTTTACATTCATCTTATGACTTTTAAACGATGAGCATAGCTCAACTTCGAGGGCGAAGATAAAGGAAATAGGTCTTTCCTGTTGACTGTGCAGGAGACTTTTATCAATGAGTAAGTCTGGTTTTTAATGATAAGAGGACTCAAAAACACACGATTCTAGCATCCTTCACACTGCTAGTGCGGGAAAAATGCAATTAATAAATAATAAATGCTAGAAGCTGTATTTGATCCTAGCATTCATCAAACCTGAAAAGGAGCCAAAGCCCGCTAGTGGTATGTCTTCCGGTTGTGTGATCTGCGCCAAGCCCAGTAATTCCCAGTTCTCCGAGATGCTCCAAGAGGCCGATAAGATTCCGTAATAATCTCCAGAGATTGGGTTGACAATGGCTCCTAGGTTGGCATTGACCAGCGCGTGCAATGGAAAGGCCAAGCCCGTGAATAGACTCCATTTATACGGAGACAAAGTAGTGGGTGCATTGGTGGCGCTTCCTAATAATCCATTAGTCAGCAAACCCACTTGCACATTGGTTCCCGAAGAATTGTAGAGGAGTTCGACTTGTAGCATCCAAGCATTGGCAAAAGCATATTCTGAGCCCACAGAGATGCTAAGATTGTCATCTATATCTGGGCGTTCAAAACTAAAGAGGGTTTCAGATCGAAAACTGGCGCTGCCAATGTTTCCAGCCCATCCTCCACCAATTGCATAACCTCTTTGGTAGCGTGCTCCTAAGATTTGAAAATCGTAAGCCCATTTATTCCATAAATACCGAAGCGCTAATGTACTGGATTCGGTATCACTCAAAAACTGATAAGCCAGTGAAATTTGTCCTGTTGCTCCAGTATAGTAATTCAAATAAATGGCATCACTTCCCGGTCTTTCTTCGTAATCAAAGTCTACAAAATTGAAAGCATTAAAAATATCAACAGGATTCCAAACCAAATTCATGCCCCAATTGATTCTTTGTCGACCAAGTTTCACTTCAAAATTCCCTTGCACAAATTCTAGCCACAATCGATCTGTTTGCGTGAAGAAATAGGCTTTCTCCCAAGCGGCATATTCATAGGAAAGATCTACTTTATCTTCTTTTAATTGAATGAGGTCTGCATATCCGCTGAAAAAGCCTGGAATTTTAAAATCATTAAAATCACCGACAAAACTTCCGTAATGAAACTGTGTTCTTTGATCCCACTTCCAGGTAAACTTATCGCTGATAAACCATTTATAGGAAAATCTTTGGTGAATGATATTATTGGTTTTCGCATTTTCCAGTCCTTCAAAAAAATAGACAGATTGCAAATCCTTCACATATCCACTGAATTGAAAATTATCTTTTTTGAAGGGCGAGGCAATTTGAGCATTTAATAAATAAATACCCATACTAAGAAAAAGGAAGAACCGGATGGTATATTTATTCTTCATTTATTCCTTTCTAATATCAGACTCAATAGAACCATCTACTAAATTGACTACCCTACGTGCTCGATTCACTACCCGTTGATCGTGGGTAGAAAACAAAAAGGTCATTCCTTCTTCCTTGTTTAAACGCTCCATAATATCTAGGAGGGTTTCGGCAGACTGCGTATCGAGATTTGCAGTCGGTTCATCGGCTAGAACGAATTTGGGCTTACTTGCAAGAGCACGAGCAACGGCGACCCGTTGTTGTTGCCCACCCGATAACTCCGTAGGGCGGCTGTCCAGTCGATCTCCTAAACCCACAGCAGTAAGTAAGCTTTTTACACGCTCCTCTCTTTCCTTTTTCGGACGATCTTGCAGCAACATAATAAATTCTACATTTTCCTTTGCCGATAAAACTGGAATTAAATTGTAAGCTTGAAAGACGAAGCCAATGTTTTGCAAACGAAAATTAATGAGGTCATTTTCGTCCATTTCCATGATATTAGTATTATCGATAATCACCTCACCGCTGCTGGCATTATCTAATCCTCCTAGAAGGTTTAGGAGGGTACTTTTCCCAGAACCAGAAGGACCTACAATAGCCGTAAACTCTCCCTCGCAAATGGTAAGATTAATATCTCGAACGGCATGCACGGGTACAGTATCCGGGTTGTACGTTTTATTCAGCTTCCTTATTTGAATAATCTCTTTCATACTTCCTTACAGTTTTCGGATGGCTTCAGCAGGCTTGAGTGAAATGGCTTTTCTGGCGGGATAAATAGAAGACAAGACAGCCGCTACCAAGACCAGCATAATCACAATGAGATAAAAATTAAAATCTAAACTGGGATAGATAACGGGCTCAATTCCAGCGGCATTAAACCCTTCTCCGTATTGCGATAAGTTAATGCCGTATTTACCCAAATATGCGATGCTTAAAAAAGCGATGAACATGCCAAGTGGCGCTCCTAATAACATCAGAAAACAAGTCTCTAGCATGATCATCACAAAAACTCGTCGTCGGCTCATTCCCACCGCCATCAACATACCAATTTCTCGCACGCGCTCTAGCACGGCCATGAGCATGGTATTCACAATTCCAAATGACATAGCTGCTAAGAGGATTAATAATAAAAGATAGTTCATTCGGACCGCGACTTTATTGGCCAAATCTAGACCTGGCATAATGGCCTTCCAGCTTTTAACTTCAGCTTCGGGAAACTTCGTTTGCAGATTCGCTGCTACTACTTCTGCCTTGTCATCTTCTTCTAGTAAAATTCCAATTTCGTGTATTTCATTTTCGAGTCCTAGTAAATTGGCGAGCTCTTGTTTTCGCACATAAACGGTGAGGCCATCGTTTCTCGAATCATTGGTTTTAAATATCCCTACTACTTTAAATTTCGCGGCAACGATATCTCCATTTTTATCAGGAAAATTGAGAATGATTTTCTTCTTTAATTTGAGGTTCAGCTTTTCAGCTAGTGCTTGACCAATGAGAATTGGGTTTTTCTTAGCCCCTTCAAGGAATTTTCCTTCGACCAGATATTTAGATAAGCCGATGGTATTATTCTCCAATTCGGGATCAACACCATTAATCATTACTCCTGCTCCGCTGCTCGCAGTATTTGCCATTCCACCAGAAACCACTCTTGGTGAATATGCCTTTAGACTTTTAACTTTTTCTATCTCGTTAATAAGCTCCTCAGGATTCTTGATATTTTTATTTACTTCAAAATTATCTTGAAAACCTGGGGCATGAATTTGCAGGTGGGAAATTTGCTCTTTGATAATCCCATCATTGCGCTGCTTATTTACTCCTTGCATCAATGATGAGGCGAAAATACCCGACCAGATACCCAAGGCTATTGCCAAGAGCACCACTGCTGAACGCAATTTGTTCCGCCAAATGTTTCGCCATGCAATCAATGGAAGCATGAAAACATTTTTATTATGTGAGAATATTTATTACTCAAGTCCTATTTTCTTTTATTCAGTTCCACGAAGGGCTTTCACCACCTTTAGTTTTGAAATTTTGTAAATGGGATAAAAACTAATGATAATGGCAATCAAGAATACATAAGCTCCTTGTGTCAAAAATATTTCGGGATTCAAGGAGAAATGCAAAACCGGCTCTACATCATACTTCTGGCTCAAGTTCGCTAAATCCGAACCGAGATAAATGGGATTGAAATAAAAGTACAGCAGCACTGGATAAGCCAATATAATACCCATTATTACACCAATGGTCGCAATAAAAAAGGCCTCCATAAGCATCACGCTCATCAATTTCCAACGCTTCATTCCTATGGAAATCAACACGCCAAATTCGTAAATGCGCTCGCGCGTCATCATCAAGATCGTCCCGAAAATTCCGAAGCCAATGATGAGGTAAAGTATGGTGAGCGCGATCATTCCAATAGCGTTATCTGCTTCAATGACTTGCGCAATTTGCGGTACCATCTCCTTCCAGGTCATGGCAGTTAGTTCTTCAGGAATTTCATTTTTTAGTTCTATTGCAGTATCATCATTTCGCCTTACATTTTCTACATCCAATATGTAGCTGCTCAGGCGACCTTCTGCCGCAAATAAGCTTTGCGCTTCTAGGAGCGGTAAAAAGACTAAGCGACTGTTCAGTTGAGGCGCACCAAATTCGACGATGCCACAAATGGGGTATTTCCCTGCAGCGCTTTGCCCTTGATAGCCTTGCCCAAGCAAGACCAAAGTGTCTCCCACTTCCAAGTGGAGAAAATTTGCTAGACCACTGCTTAAGATCGCTTGCTTCTCGTCTTTTCGGAAAGTACGACCAGATCGAATCTTGGATTCGAAGTTGATCAATTTTTCTTCTTCCTCGATTTCCACACCAGTCACCATCGCGGCCTTCGTGATGGATTCGGAGGCTGCTAAAGCAAATCCTTCAATTCGCGGTGCTAGTCCTGAAACATTGCTGTGTCTTAGCAATTGACTTTCTAAATCTGCGGAGGGTTCAAAAGTATTATCAAAGGAACTTTCCTTCCAGTAGTCTTTGTGATGAACTTGAGCATAACCGTAGTAAAAGGTTACGTTCTTGATCATGTTTTCATAGGCTCCGTATTGCAGAGAGCGCATGAGCAATGCAAAAAATACGGCAAACAAAATTGAAGCCGCTGTAATGAGCGTTCTTCTTTTATTGCGAAAGAGGTTGCGATATGCGAGCGTGCCTAACACAGACAGCGGTTTATCATAATGGTGCTATTTCAAGCGCTTCATTTGCTGTTTGGAGAACATACTTTCCTCCAATGTCGCATCAAAATCAATTTCCAAATACTCAATGATGGTTCGTTCGCCTTCTTCATCGACGGGGGTCATGACCATCTTTGTAGGAATCAAACGACCGTCCATTTCCTTTACTTCGCTCATTTCCATCACACTTACGAGTTCCTCGTCTTCATCGTAGAATTCATTCTTCAATTGCAGGAATCCTTCTTTACTGATCCAAGCAACAATCTTTCCCCAAACCACTGCGGCATCTACCTTGGGAGTTAATTCTATTTTGTAACAGAGGTAATCGCCAATTTGCTCTTCTCCTACAATCTCTTGATCGTAGTCTTCGATGATGCTAGAGCTTCTCACCAAATCATCGTTGGTAAAATCAGAACCCATCCACGACTGCATCATCATAGAAGGCGGCAGCTTGACTACCCGCTCAATGGAGGGTACCCAATTCCAAATTTCTTTGTCTCGCTTAAGAAAGGAAGTCCCCTTATCGCGAGCAGGGCTCTCAATAAGTATTAAAGCATAGTCTTCTCCCAAAGTCCAGCTTTTCATGGTCATTTCTCTTGACCAACTTTCTCGTTCGATGGTCATTTTCACAGTAGCTATGTGGGTATCACCTCTAAAGTGCTCTTCTGCTTGCTGAATGATATCTGCAGCGTCTTGGGCAAAAAGAAAAACTGGTGTAAATGTGAGGAAGAGAATAAATAAACGATTCAATAGAAACATACTCGTTTTTGCTTGATACTGAGACAACAAAGTTAAATCGAAAAGAGTTCAGCCTAATCAAGGAAGAAAGTTCTTTTTATCTCGCTTCATTTCGAAGGAAAGGGGCAGGAATCACCTTCATTGCTTCTCGCATATTTATTGAAGAGTCCAATTTTGCTGCCGAGAGTTTCCACTGGCTCCTTCTGGTAGCTTTGAATTGACATTTACAAGCAATCACGAAAAAGGTATGCTGTTTTCTAGCGGTCGTATTTCAATAGAATTCGATCATCGAAAAAAAGCTGTTTTTAACACTCAAATTGCTTCATAGTTTAAATCTTACGCCAAAAAAAAACCAAAGTTCTTACTCCCTTACAAATGAGCTAGTTATATTTGTCAATTCAACAGATACTTTTTTATCTAACAAAAGATTTATTTAATTCAAAACTCTCTTTTATTATGGAATACTTCATGGACGCAATAAAGAATAAATACGCCCAGTTTGATGGTCGTGCTCGTCGATCGGAATATTGGTATTTTACCCTGTTTAGTGTAATAGGATTCTTTGTTATCGGTGCTTTAGCAACAGTTCTTGGCATGGTGAATGAAACACTTGGCATGATTGCTATGGGAATAGCGGGAATCTATTGGCTAGCTATTCTTGTCCCGTCAATTGCAGTAGCAGTACGACGCTGGCACGATTTAGGAAAGCCTTGGTTCTGGATTTTTATTGGTCTAATTCCAATGGTAGGCGGAATAGTCTCTCTTTATTTTATGGTTCAAGACAGCCAGCCAGGTGACAACGAATTCGGTCCTAACCCAAAAGGACTATTGAACTAGTCAAGATCGACAATTTGAAAAATGCAGGAGGTCAACTTTTCGAAGTT
>CALFBW010000291.1 GCA_937951415.1 uncultured Chitinophagales bacterium
TTTTCTGACACCTATAGCTTCAAAAAAAGCCTTTCTAAAGTCTAAAGTTTAGAAAGGTTCAGTATGTAAAAGGGATTCGACTAGTAGCGGATAGCGAATTGCGCGATCAATTATATGAAATAATCAGGTCAAATAACACAAAAAACGAAGTGGACGGCATTCTGCCCTAAGGAGTCTACTTTGTTAGCTTCAAAGGTATTATTAAATTACTATAATACAACAAAGTGATTACTAAAATTTCACTGAATTAATAAAGTAAATAAATAAAACTTTTACTATCAAGGAGTTATAATGCCCAAAAGCCCCAATTTATTGTCCACAGCAAGAGAAAGGCTTTTTAAGCCAAAGCTGCGACACCCGGAAGTGTCTTTCCTTCAAAGTACTCGAGCATGGCTCCCCCACCCGTACTGACGTAGCTCACTTGTTCTTGGAGGTTCAACATATTGATCGCAGCAACAGAGTCGCCACCACCAACCAAACTAAAGGCTCCATTTTTGGTGGCTTCAGCCACTGCATTCCCAATAAAAAGGGTACCCTGCCTAAAAACATCCATCTCGAATACTCCAACTGGGCCGTTCCAAAGAATGCGCTTTGAATCGAGCAGAACTTGCTTGAACTTTTCTCTGGCTTTCTCACCTATGTCTAAACCTAGCCAACTTTCAGGAATCATCCGACTGTCTACTTGCTTGACCTGCGCCTCTTCCGAAAAGCGATCAGCAATAATAGAATCTTCGGGAAGATGAATTTGAACGCCCTTTTCCTTGGCTTTTTGAAGTAAGTCTTTCGCGAGCTCCAACTTATCATTCTCGACAAGACTTTGACCGATTGCTCCACCAGTTGCCTTGATAAAGGTGTAAGCCATTCCTCCTCCAATCAGGATGTGGTCGGCTTTGTCCAATAAGTTTTCGATCATTTCGATCTTATCCGAGACTTTCGCACCACCAAGAATGGCAGTAAAGGGCTTTGCCTTGCTGCTCATCAAATGGGCTGCATTTTTCAACTCTTCTCCCATTAGTAGACCAAAACAGCTGTTTTCTTTTTTAAAGAACTGCACGATCACACTTGTAGAAGCATGGGCTCGATGCGCCGTTCCAAAAGCATCATTTACATAAATATCTGCTCCAAGATTAGCAAGGGCACGAGCGAACGGCTCGTCCCCTGCTTTTTCTTCCTTATAAAAGCGTAAATTTTCTAGTAGAATAACTTGGCCGGGCTTTAGATCAGCCACTCGCTCACGAACAACTTCCCCTAGGCAGTCGCCTAGAAAAAGTACGTCTCTATTGAGTAGCCTCGCCAAACTTGACTGAACGTTTTTCAATGAAAGTTCAGGACTAGGACCGGCTTTAGGTCGACCCAAATGTGACATGAGCACAACTGCTCCGCCGTCATTCAATATCTTTTCGATGGTAGGCAAAGCTCTTACTATTCGAGTGGCATCACTCACCTTCCCACCTTCCAAGGGAACATTAAAGTCCACTCTTACAATGGCTTTCTTTCCCTTAAAATCGATATCTGAAACTGTACGCATATTTATTTCTTAACCTAATCTAGCAATAAGATCTGCTGCTCTGTTAGAGTACCCAGCTTCATTGTCATACCATCCAACAACGCGAACCATGTTACCCATTACCATAGTTAAAGGAGCATCGAAGATGCAAGAGTAAGGATTGCCTACGATATCAGAAGAAACCAAAGGTGCTTCATTGTATTGGAGAATACCTGCTAATTCATTAGCTGCAGCCTTTTGAAAAGCTTTATTGACTTTTTCTAAGTTCGGTTTACGCTTCATGATAGCGTTGAACTCAGTAATAGAACCAGTAATCGTTGGAACACGCATTGCTGAACCATCGAGTTTACCCACTAAGTGTGGAAGCACTTTGGTTACCGCGATAGCTGCACCTGTTGTTGTAGGTACAATATTTTGTGCAGCAGCACGCGCACGACGCAAATCGCTATGTGGTGCATCTTGAATTCTTTGATCAGATGTATATGCGTGTGTTGTTGTCATCAATCCATATTCGATACCCCCAAACATATCGTCCAAAACCTTCACCATTGGCGCAAGGCAGTTCGTCGTACAAGATGCATTCGATACTATCTTGGTGCGCTTTGTTAAGGTATCATCATTTACACCCAAAACGATGGTCTTAATAGAATCATCTTTTGCCGGTGCAGATATGACTACATGTTTAGCTCCTGCTTTGATGTGTTTATTCGCTCCTTTCTTGTCACGGAAAACTCCAGTCGATTCCAAAACCACTTGTACGCCTAATTTTTTCCAAGGCAGATTCAAAGGATCACGTTCTGCAAAAGCAGCGATTGATTGACCATCGATGTTGATGCTTTTCTTGTCTGCTGATACTTCACCTGCATAAATACCCTGTGCCGTATCGTACTTGAATAAATGTGCTAGGGTTTCATTGTTGGTCAAATCATTGATTGCTACTACTTCAATGTCTGGATTTTGCAATAAGACTCGTGTTGTCAGACGTCCGATTCTTCCGAATCCATTAATTGCTACCCGTATTTTACTCATACCACTAATTTTAGCCGCAAAGATAACTTATGTGTGCCTTAAATGATATTATTTAGGCTAATGGTTTGAAATACCATAAGCTCTTTTGCAAGAGCTTAAGGTTAACTTAACAAAAGGACCATCAAAGCTCATCGAAAAGGTCAATATCAAGCAGCAACTGCTTCTCTGCAAGATTGGAAATAAAAAGAATCGGCTCGTAGCAATCGATAAAAACAGACTCAGCAAACAATGTGGATAAATTCGCTGAATTTTTACCCTAAAGTGTGGCGAAAATCAATAGAGCGCAGTATATTTGCAATCCATTACGAAAAATGGCCCGTTCGTCTAGGGGTTAGGACGCCAGGTTTTCATCCTGGTAACAGGGGTTCGATTCCCCTACGGGCTACTAGAAACGCCTCGCAAATTTGCGAGGCGTTTTCTATTTATAAAGCTGAGGCTAACTGTGGAGATGGATTGTATTTCTATGAAGTGACATGTGCGTCTTTGTTTTTACAGCTAGGGGCTATCTATCCACTCAGCCCATTGTAATTCACCACTTTAGCTAATAGATGCAAAGTATATCACTGTCCGATTTGAACTGGTTCCTTTGGTCTTTAAGACAGTATCAATTGCCAAGAAACGCCAAACTGGTCTTCGATCCAAGCGTAGAGTTCGCCAAAACCATAGTTTCCCAATTTCATTAGTGTCTTCCCGTCATCTTTTAAGAGATCGTAATAGGTCTCTATTTCCTTCTTTGATTTACACTCAACAAATAAGGAAATAGCTGGAGTCATTTTGAAGTCATGTTGGACAGGGCTGTCGATGATCAGAAATTCTTGTCCACCCAATGCCAATAAAGCCTGCTCTACCAATCCTTGTAACTCATTCGATTCTTCTCCGTAAACCGACAAGCTC
>CALFBW010000292.1 GCA_937951415.1 uncultured Chitinophagales bacterium
AAATTTGAATCCGCTGAACTCAGCACCAAGTAATACAGTAATCGCATCTTGGTGTCGGTAAGCAGCACCTAAGTATAAAGCAGAAGCAGAACCGCCTCTTCTCGTATCGTTAAAGTGGAACCCGAAGTTTGTTCCAACCACCAACAACTGCGCAGCTGTTTGTGTCATGTATATAATGTTAGGGTTGATGCTCAATTTACTGGTAGGACGAATCGTCGCTCCTGCATGACCAACCAAACGTTTACCCAACTTATTATTTTGTCCCAAGAAAGATTCTTGTGGTTCTGTAATGTGGAAGTACGCAAAACCACCGTACAAATCAAATTGGTTGTTGACACGTGCTGTCACCATACCACCAGCGCGTAAGTCTAGGTAGTTAATAGCATTGTCTTCAATCGATTCTAGGTTTGGCAGCGTTGGGTCAAAATCTTGACCATTTAACTGAGATTCAAACACAAGCTGTGCAAAATTCACACTCTTGTGCACCCAACCTCCTTGAACACCCAAGGAAACCATAATATTTCCGCTTCGGTCCAAAGCTTTGTGATAAGCGGCCGATCCCATGATCGACAGGTTGTTCAAAGATCCGTTTCCTTGACGGTCATTAAACAACATCACACCAAAGCCTGCATAATCGCTTCCCAGCATTCCTCGGAACATGGGCATATCGAATGAAGCTGCTATCGTAGAATAGCTATACAACTCAGGATACTGATTACGGTAATTGACTGCTGCGCGGTAACACCCGTTCATCATCCCCGTCATTGCCGGATTCAAGGTCATAGGAGATGCATAAAACTGAGTGAAGTGGATATCCTGTGCTCCTGCTTCAACTGAGCAGAATGCCACCATTATCACCACCATCAATCGTTTTAGGTACGATATATTCATAAACAAATCTTTAAACGTCTTCGGAAGGTCTAAATTACAATAAATTCCCTAGCATACAAGTGCTTGATTATAAAGCATCAAACACCTCTCCAAGTCAAGCTGTTTTTATATTTAATCGGTACATTGACTGACAATTATAATCTCAGCAAATTTCAAATTGACAAAATGGACTTATTAATTTCCCAGTAAGGCTCATCAACAGCTCCAAATCCTTGATAGAAACGGCAAACGCCCGCATCCATCGATCCTTCAAAGTCAAACTTCTTTTTTTGCCCTGCGTGTGCTTCTATGATCGCATTAGTCAGTAAAAAGCTGCTTCGAGCCTCCTTGCCTTTTTGAGTTAAAGCTTGCAATAAATTATAAAGGCGGCCATTCGACTCAACAATGAACACGGCAGCCAACAAATCTTGCGTATCATCACGCACCGTCCACAAGGCTCCAATTCCCAGCATATGCGACTTTTTCATCACGCGCAAAAGCGAGGAAAAGAAAAGGGCTTCCATTTTATGCCCTCGACCTTCCTTGAAAACAGCTAGGGCTTTTTCGAAACATTCTTCTTGTTGAATCGTCTGAGTTTGAACAGCTTTCGCCTTCTTCAAATTTCGCTTGCAATTCGAGCTATAGTTAATTAGTAGATCCTCATATGAAGCATCTAGATCCAAAACCATGTTTTTCCAAACCGAACGATTCCATCCACTGGGCTTAAAATCGTTTGCTTTATTCAAACGCAAACGCACTTTCCAATAGTACCAAGGAATTTGACCAATAAAAGACTCGAACTGGGCTTTATCAATCGTTTTCCTACTAAAAACTCCTAATTGTTGCGAAAGCAAAGGCGGATAAATACTTTTCAAGCCCCACTTTCGATTCCAAACAAGTGGCATTACTGCTTCATAATTTCCTTGAACTAAAGCATCCCATTGGTCAGCAACAGCATCCAAATACCAAGCTTGCGCATACAAAACGGCGTTTGGGGATTCGGCCATTAGTCGATTCCAAGCCGCACGATCAATTTCGGTATTTCGTAAATAGCGTAACACCATCAATGTGCTTCATCAGGTAAAGCCAACAGCAATACTTCTTCATATACGTTGCGCCAGCCCTTCCAGTTATCCCTTTCCGACACATTTTGATTGTGCCAGATGGAAATAAACAGACCATCTACCTCTTTGACCGCCTTTATAATACCTCCACAGACTGCAATTGCCTTTTCTGGACTTAAACGCATGTAATCATTAAGACTGACATCCATAACAGCAAAAGGATAAATCCGTAAAGCTTCTTGCTTTTCCTTTTTCAAATCATAGAAATAAAAACTGGTGGCAATGCTCGCTCGAAATCCCACCATATCGGGATAGCCCATCGAGTATTCTTTTTTGATTCCCGCTTCTAGTAAGGCGCGATAGGTTTCCGGAAAACGAAGCTTTATGTAATGCTGCCGACTTCGATAAATTTCCTCGCCTAAGATCGATTCTAAGCTTATTTTTTCTTCTTTTAATAAATGCTTCTGCTCATTAGAAGCGTAGGATGGATGCAAACCCACCATCGAATAACTTGCCACTGATTCAATCAAAGATCGTACTGCTGTTGTCTTTACGGACAAATTCCGATCAAACTTCGAGGGCTTCCCCATCGGAAAAAAGTACAAAGGATGAAGCTGATAGGTTTTTTGCCAATCGTGGAAGTACTCGTAATTATCATACGGGTCTTGCGATTGACCGTTCAAAACACTCAGTCGTTCTTTCATTTGCTCAAACTGCAGTCGTTTGGCATCATTAAGCAAACCTCCACAATTTCTCAAGAAACCCTTTCCGCGGTATGAGTAAGCGATGTCTATATCGTAGGTCGGAACAAAGGAATAGGAACGAGCTCCTTGCAAATCTAAGGCTGGATACTGCTCCTGTAAACGCTCTTTTAAAAGCCAAGCCCATTGATTAATGACAGGCTTATCAATAAAGCCACCTCTATAAGCTACACTTTTTTTTCCCGGAAATCGCCCATGCTCATCAGCTTCAAAAGGCAGATACTCCTCATAACGCGTAAGCAAATAAAAGGCTGCAGAGAAAAAATCGAAAGGTAGAAGTGAAGCTTCGTGCTTGATGGGGAAAAAAATCTGATAATCGTCAAAAGCTATAAAATCCAAGGGAACTTGTCGAACCTCCCGCTCCTTTAAGAAGCCCGTAGATGCGCAAAAAATAGAGGTGCAAAATGCCTCTTTAGCATAAGTGATCTTAGGGTTTGTCGAATTTATAAAGTCGTTTTTATTGGTAATAAATGAATACTCTACCTCAAGGATACCCCTAAGCACTAAATCAAAAATGTACTGGTGCCGATTACTGATTTCTTCTACATAAACGAGCACCTCCAGCTTAGGCTCCAAGTTCGAAGGGTTTGTTGGCTAAATATTGTTGCTTTAATAGAGGAGAAATTCGATACCGCTCGTCTCGGGTATCCTGATACATGGCTTCCAAACTTTCGTACACATTTTGGACACCTACCACATTGGCCCACTCGAAAGGGCCCTTCGGATAGTTCGTACCCAATTTCATCGCTTGATCAATATCTGAATAGCTTGCCGTTCCTTCTTGAACCGTATAACAAGCCTCATTTATGATCATAAAAAGCACTCTTGGGCTCAACAAGCCTACGCGATCTTCTACCCAGTTCCCTTTTATTTCCAAGCCTTCTAAAATGGTCTCTAATTCTCGTTGCTCATCCTTGGAACAAGCGCTGAGCTCCCAAGCTGGCCGGTTGATAAAGCTCGGCAAAGCATTCATTCCAAAAAAGCGTGCCTTTCCCTTTTCGACCCCAGCGAAACTTTCTGCGAGACTCCGCTTGACCGTAGACAAAACCACAGGAACGTCCAGCGCAGTATAAGACTGCAATAAATTGGCCTCGGGCGCACGATCGTCGAACGACAAATCAATGAACAGATCAGCCGCTTCATTCGCCGCGGGAACCCCTTCAGAAAACACCAAATTTGGTAGTCGCTCCTGTAACTCTTCTAAGCGCTGCTTTTCTCCTGTGATCCAAACGTTCATGGCTAAATATTTACTTTTACTAAAATGAGAATTATCTCGACCTTTGCAAAACTAGCTAAGCTGGTTAAGTAACAAAGATATCATTACAACGAAGCACAATTGAAACTATGTCGAAGCGAATCGTAAATACTACTAATGCACCCGCTCCAATTGGTCCTTATAGCCAAGCAGTATGGGCAGGAAATATGCTTTTTTTATCAGGTCAAATAGCCATTGACCCCACTACTGGCGATTTAAAGATCGATGATTTAGAAGAAGAGTCCCATTTGGTTATGAAAAACATTGGCGCCATCCTCAAAGAGGCGGGTTTAGACTATTCTGATGTCATCAAGAGCTCCATCTTTTTGTCCGATATGGGCAACTTTGGACGGGTAAACACGGTGTATGGAGAATACTTCCCTGAAAATCCTCCAGCAAGAGAGACTGTAGAAGTCGCTTGCTTGCCCAAAAACGTCAATGTGGAGATTTCTATCATCGCAATGGCCAAATAGCGGCTTCTCGCATTAAACCACCGCACTTTTTATTCGTTTAATAAATAGAAGATGCAGGCTATCCGTCTTGACAACGACGATCGATTAATGATTTTGATTGGAGCTTTGCAGCGTAAACGTTAAAGTACGAGACCCTTAAGTCATGAAAACATTTAGTTTCCTTTTTATCCTCTTGGCAAGTTTTTCACTTAGCTTAACTGCTACTGCGCAAAACTTCTTTTCCGATACACAAGCTTTTTTGAGTAATTGTGTAGAAGATGGTAGAGTAGATTATGCTAGCCTTGCTGATGACCCAGCGCAGCTTAACAGCTTAACCAGACAAATTGCCAGCTACCAATTGAAAGGTGATCGATCAGATTTCCCTTTCTATTTAAATGCCTATAATGTAATGGTCATTAAGTCGGTAGTTGATGCTTATCCTATTAGTTCTCCTATGGATGTAGACGGCTTCTTTGATAAGAACACGTTCTCCGTAGCTGGAAAAGAAATGACATTGAACGATATCGAAAACAAGATTATTCGTCCAGTCTATAACGACGCTAGAATCCATTTCGCTTTGGTATGTGGCGCTATAGGTTGCCCTGTTTTAGCCGGCGAAGCTTTTACTGTTGAAAACGTGAATGACTTATTGAATGCTAGAACTAAGAAAGCCATGAACGACAATTTCTTTATCAGAGTTGACGAAAAGAAAAGCACCGTTTTCATTTCTAAAATTTTCGAATGGTACCAAGGAGACTTTGGAGCTGATAAAGCAGCTGTTTTGGAGTACATCAACCAATACCGCAATCATGCAATTCCAGCTTCTTACACAGTAGATTACTACGAGTATGATTGGACTTTGAATGCTAAAAAATAAAATCTGCTAGTGCTGTGAAAGCAGTACACGAATTTTTAGAAAGCCTGGGGTGACCCGGGCTTCCCCTATTTTATCTAAATAGTAACAGCCAAGCACGACTTTTGCAAGAACAAGGGGAGAAAGCAAGAAGGTTTCAAACAATGGTAGGATTGACCTACCTTTGAGCACTTTTCCGAACCTGTGTTTGACAGACTCGAAAGAATAGATAATGAAAGACAAAATCGTCTTCTGGGCAAGCAATGATAAAGACCAGCGCATTATGGCGGTGGTACGTTTGCGTGCTCGTGAGAAAAAAGTAGATATCTGGACATTCCTTCGCGAAAAACTCGATGAAGAGTTTGTTGCCAAAATGTTCAAAGATTGGGAAGATATTGATGTAGATAAATTTCCCGAACCCTTGTCTTACCTAGAGAAGGATGTAGGAGAGACCGAACTATTGCCAGAAAGCATTCGTGCCGATGACACCGAAATTGTCATTCGTGCTGAAAAAGAGTGGTACTTCCAAGTGCTATCGATTCGAGTATATGAGCAACTCGTCGACGAACTAACTGCCCTTTATGAGCAAATTAGTCGAACTGACCTGTACGACAAAAGCCTTTGGGATACTGCGAAGAGTTATAATGAGCGCGTATTGAATCATCTTCGCGACAAAACCTTAAGTCGTGAGCAACTCAGCCACTTGCGTCGACAAGTGAATGATTGTTTCGAGAAGTTGAAGGAAATGATGAGCGATGATAACAGTCGATTCAAAGAAGAATCTGCTGCAAACTTCGCTAAGATCTCTGAGCATGTTGCTAAATTCAAAAGCGATTTAGAAAAGGGTGGAAATGCCAACACAATTTTCAATAAATTGAAGGCCTTCCAAACAGATCTTAAGGATGCGAAACTGACTGCTTCTGCGCGAAAAGACGTACGCAAACTTTTGAACGACGTTTTTAATATTGCTAAGGAGAAAAAGAAAACAGCTTTTGCAGGACGAAATGATCGTCGGATTGCTGGCTTAAAAGAGGCCATTGCTAAAATGGAAGGCTATTTGAAGCGCGATCATGATTCTATCGATTTTCAAAAGCGTCGCTCGGAAAATTCATTTGCAGGACAATTGGAAATGCAATTACGTGAAGCGAAAATCGGTATGATCAAAGCTCGTATTGATTCGAAAGAGGTGAAGTTGAAAGACATGCGTAAGACCTTGGCAAAATTGGAAGCTAGTGCTCCGAAGCCACAGGAAGCTCCAGAAGTAAAACCGAACGAAGCTAAAGACGCAAAATCTCCCAAAGGCGGTGACAAAGCAACTTCTAAAAAGGAAGAGACTAAGCCAGCCTCGGCAGATGAAGTTGCAGCGACTAAAAAACCTGTTGAGGCAGGTGGAGATGCGAAAGCGCCAGTAGCCAAAGGAGAAGCGCCTATGGCTGAAGCACCGAAAGTAGAAGCTCCTGCAGTAGAAGCTCCTGCAGTAGAAGCCAAAGTTGAGGAAGTGGTAGAAGCCGCTCCTGAAGCTAAGGTCGAAACGCCAGTCGTTGATGCACCGAAATTGGAAGCTCCTGCAGTAGAAACCAAAGTTGAGGAAGTAGTAGAAGCTGCTCCTGAAACCACCAAGGTCGAAACGCCAGTCGTTGATGCACCGAAAGTGGAAGCTCCTGCAGTGGAAACCAAAGTTGAGGAAGTAGTAGGAGCTGCTCCTGAAGCTAAGGTCGAAACGCCAGTCGTTGAT
>CALFBW010000293.1 GCA_937951415.1 uncultured Chitinophagales bacterium
CTCGCTTTTCTACGCCTGTTGATTCTTTGACAAGAACTCAACAAGCCATTCCAGGGGATGGTCGATTTTCTGCGTATCGCACGACGGGACTCGATTACTTTTCAGCAAGAGGATATTTGAGCTTTGCCCTGCTTCCTGAGATAAATTTGCGTTTCGGGCACGACCGCCATTTCGTCGGGAGTGGCTACCGCAGTATGATTTTATCAGACCAGTCAAATGCCAGTTTGTTTTTGCAAATAAATACGAAAATCTGGAAATTCGAGTACACTAATTTATTCAAAGAATTAATCGTCCAATATCCTAGCATTGCCGACAATCTCCTAGAGCGAAAGTATTTAAGTTTTCACCGCTTGGGTTTGAAATTGGGTAATAAATGGGAAGTTGGATTTTTCGAATCTGTTGTAAGTGGTGGTGAAAATCGCGGTTTCGATTTACAATACTTGAATCCCATTATTTTCTACAGAGCAGTGGAAAGTCAAATTGGCAGTCCAGACAATGTATTACTCGGTTTCGATTTTCGTGGGATCATAAAACGAAATTTTCTGGTCTACGGCCAATTGGTACTTGACGAGTTCAACTTTGCAGGCTTAAAAAACAGAAATGGAGATTGGAGAAATAAAATAGCAGGACAATTGGGAATCAAATGGATTGACCTCGCCGGATTAGAAGGCTTAGATATGCGTTTAGAGTGGAACGAAGCACGACCATATACTTATTCTCACTTTAGTCAGTATGCGAATTACAGCCATTACAACCAGTCTTTAGCCCATCCTTTAGGCGCAAACTTCCGAGAGTTTTTATTGAATTTCAAATACCGTCCGAATTACAAATGGCAATTTAATTGGAATACACAATGGGCGGTTTATGGAGTAGACGAAAATGGAGAAAATTACGGTGGAAATCTATTTCTTAATTACAATACCCGTGTGCAAGATATTGGGAATGTTATTGGACAAGGAAATAAAATTCAACAGTTTCAATCACAGCTTTGGGTCAGCTATATGTTGAAGCACGAGTTATGGATTGATGCTTTTATTAACTACCATAGTAAAGACAGTGAGAATAGTTCGCTGGGGCAAAGTCAAATGCAATTCGGACTGGGCTTGCGATTAAATGCTGATCGCTTGGAGCGTTTATTTTAGAAGTAAACTCAGATATAGAGCCCCTTTAATGGCATTTAAATGTTTGGGTATGCAAAGTACATAACTGTCAGATTCAAACTGGTGCCCGACGACATTGATATTTTCAATACTACCACCTTAGAAAGCCTCACCAAAGCCTTGCTGTTTTTGCCTTGTCTGCCTAACATTTCTAAAAAAAGAATACGATGCATTTTCAAGAATAAAAAAGCCTAGCATCTTTGCTCGGCTATTCATTCTTTATGCCGTAGCATTTATACTTTCATCTTCTCCAAGAAAGCGCGAATCTCCAGAAGCTTGTTGACGATTTTGAATCGCTGTTCTGTGCGTTCTCGGTTTTCACTCAGCCGTTTTCGGGCTCCATCTAAAGTGTAGCCTTTTTCTTTTACTAAATGATAAATCAGTTCTAGAACCTCGATGTCTTTTGCAGTAAAACTGCGATTTCCATTGCTTTTCTTCTTCGGTTTCAACATGCTAAACTCAGCCTCCCAGTAGCGGATGAGAGATGGATTTACTTTCAACATTTTTGAAACTTCCCCTATACTGTAATAAAGTTTTGTGGCTACGTTTTCCCCATTTAAAGCCATAATTAAATTGATTAGAGCGTATTCTTAGCTCTCAGAATCAATCAAACGATTGGTTTGCTCTATTTGATAAGTCAATCATTTCATCGAATTCTTGTGGACTAAGATCATTGTAGTAGTAATATACGGGATTTACCTTTTTTTCCACCTTTTTTCCCTTAACAACTTCAACTTTTATTACTTCATAGTGCAAATGCGGTGCAGTTGAGGTACCACTGCTACCTACTTCGCCTAAAACATCTCCTCTAGAAACGGTTTGTCCTTTCTTGACATTGATCGTACTCAAATGAGCATATAATGTCCGGTAATTGTATCCGTGATCCACTTTAACATTGTAACCATAACCTTTCTTCAATTTCTGTACACGAACCACTTTTCCGTTACCTGTTGCATAGACTGGTGTCCCGACTGGAGCAGTAAAGTCCATTCCCCAGTGCATTTTTCGCGTTTTGTAAATGGGATGAATCCGCATACCGAATCCACTTGCCATTCTTTTCAAGTTCTTATTGGCAATTGGTTGAATGGCTGGAATTGCTCCAAACATTTCTTCCTTGTTTTTGATCATGTCTCGAATCTTATCGTATGACTTCGATTGCATGTAGATCATTCGATTGATCTTATCCAGCTCCGATTGGGTTTCGACCAGCAACTCTCCATTGGAGAAGTTCTCGAGATCCTTATATCGATTAGATCCTCCACGTCCAGCTTCCCGTATCGAACGTGGAAGTGGCTCCGCTTCAAAGATCACCCGATAGATGTTATCGTCTCGGTCTTGCAGTTCGCCCAAAATTTTCTTTTGGACTTCTGCCTGGCCCTTCATGTTTTCCACTTGGAAATTCAGATTGCCAATTTCGCGCTTCAGAGCCTTCTCGCTGGGAGATTCAATGTATTGGAATGCCAATACCAAAATGATAAAGGCAAACACCAAAGTGGCGCATACAAATCCGAACACTTCTAGGAATCGCTGCTTCCAGCTTTTCTCAATCGGCTCGTATCTGAGGGTCGTTGTATTGTAGTAGTACTTCGCTTTCTTCATGTTATCAGTAGAAAGAGGTAATTTCGCATCGTTATAGACGGCCAAAAATACTAAACAAAAGTCGTTTTTCCGAAGACCTTTAAAATCATTGTCCGTAAATGGATTCTAAGTCAATAAGAAAAGCCTTCCTAGACTTCTTTAAGTCAAAAGGGCATCAAATCGTTCCTTCCGCTCCTGTAGTAGTGAAAGACGACCCTACCCTCATGTTTACAAACGCTGGGATGAACCAGTTCAAAGACTACTTTTTGGGCACAGAAAGCCCGAAAGAACGGCGTGTTGCCGATACACAAAAGTGTTTGCGTGTTTCAGGAAAACATAACGATTTGGACGAAGTTGGCGTGGATACTTATCACCACACCTTGTTCGAAATGTTGGGAAATTGGTCGTTTGGTGACTACTTCAAGAAGGAAGCTATTGAAATGGCCTGGGAACTTTTAACGAAAGTTTATAAAATTCCCGCTGAAGACATTTACACCACCTACTTCGAAGGAGATACAGAACTGGGTCTTGAAGCAGATGATGAAGCTCGGCAACATTGGGAAAGCATAATTCCTGCCGATCGAGTTATTGCCTGCGATCGAAAAGACAATTTCTGGGAAATGGGAGATACAG
>CALFBW010000294.1 GCA_937951415.1 uncultured Chitinophagales bacterium
CAATCCGGTACGGTAGGCTTCTTCAGCATTGATCATGTCGCCAGTCATTAGCCATTCCATAGCTCTGCCTTTCCCAACTAACTGCGTTAGTCGCTGCGTTCCTCCGTAGCCGGGAATCACACCAAGGTTCACTTCTGGCTGTCCGAATTTGGCGTTTTCGCTTGCTACTCGCAGGTGGCAAGCCATCGTTAACTCGCAGCCTCCGCCCAGCGCAAAGCCGTTAACCGCAGCAATGACGGGCTTCGGGTAGTTTTCTATGCGGTGAAACACCCCATGTCCATTGGAAGATAGTTCCTTTGCTTCCTCGGCTGTAAAATTGGCAAACTCCGAGATGTCTGCTCCAGCAGCGAAAGCCTTATCCCCTGCTCCTGTTAAGATGACTCCCTTTACTGCAGGGTTTTCTAGATGTGCTGCCATTGCGTGATCAACCTCTTGGATAAGGTCGCCATTTAAAGCATTCAATTTCGATTCTCTATTGATGGTGATCAACAAAACACCAGACTCTTCTACTTCGGCTAATATGTGCTCGTACATGCTTCCTTTTTGCTACAAAAATACAGGCAATTCACTGAAGACTTTGTGCTTTATGCCGCTTGACTTCCTCGTAAACTTCTACAAAGGCATCTTGCTTTGAGCAAAAAAGTCGGAAAAACTTAAGGTAAAAAGCACCATAACTAGCTCATATACTGTAATCTAGCAGCCTTCATAGTCTCTAAATGCGAAAATTCTATTTTTTTTGATGCTGCAAGCCACCATTCCCTTCTTACTTTCGTACTACTACTAATACAATATATCTATAAGATCCTGTCCCGGTTCCTAAGGAATTAAGAAAAGGTCGCTTCTTCGCCAGAGCGGCCTTTTTCTTTTTGGGGTTTTGGTCTTTTCTTAACTCTCAGTTTTCGGGCGGACACATAGGTCCGCCCCAACAAAAGAAAAAGCCGCTACCCAAAATTGAGTAGCGGCTTTTATCATTCAAACCTCTTTTACTTTATCTCTTTCAGATTAGAAGGAGTAGCGCAAGCCACCCGTTAATCCGTACTGCTTAGCAGTAAAAGTGTCTTGAGCACCTTCGTTGTACTTGATGTTGCGAATTCCTACTGATGGTTGGAATACAAATCCCAACTTGTGTGTCAACAAGAATTCGAAAGGCATTCCTAGCTCCATGGTGGTTGTGCCTCCTAATACGTCTGCGTTGTCGCTGGTTGAAAAGTACTTACCAACACGAGCACTGATTGAAGTCGTTAAAGGACCAATGTCCAATAAGTGGTATTCTGCTTGCGCGTAGAAAGAAAGTGTACTGAAAGTCAACAAGTTAGTTCCAGAATAGCCTACCGTACTGTCGTAACGCTGAATAGACAAACCATCTTGCTGAACACCACCACCCAATTTCAAGCGGTTTTTGCGGTATAAGAAGGTTAAGCGTGTCATGCGGTCCGAACCTGGGCCCCAGTATACGCTTTCGATGTTATTTTCAGTAGTTCCATCAAACTTCGTGTTAGGAGCGAATGTAGGAACAGGCCACTTTGCCCAACCTTGTCCAGTCTCCAAGCTGATGATGAAATTAGAAGTCTTGTCTTCTACATTCCAGATGTCCTGGGCGTTCATTTGAACAGCTCCGAAGAACATTATGATGATAAGTGCAATATTACGTACCATGTTATTATTATGCTTTTATTGTCTCTTTTGTAAGGACTAACTAACGTCCGTTATTCTCTAAATGTTGCTTGTTCCCGAAAGAATTCTAAAGTTCGTAGTGATGAATCTTAAGAACAAAACAGATCATCTCACTTTCTTACCGTTCCAACCGCTTCGGTCAACATTCTATCAATATTGACCCAAAAGTTATCTCTCCGTTTAATCAAGCAAAAGTTTGACCCTGCCCTTTTCGCATTGTCACTGATGTAACGCAAGAAAAGCGTTTTTTGATGCGTCAATTTTACCTACAAAAAAGACCACTTGTACAGAGAAAAACAATATCTTCATATATAAGCCACTTACTGTAAATTTTTTATAATAATATTAGTACCTACATTTTGCAATATTTTATAATTGTTAAGACCTAAAATTGTCAGCAAACAGCCTTGAAAATTGCATTTCAGACCAGCACTAAATTGCTACGAGCTGCGCCTCTTCTAAACCTTGAGAGATGCTGTGAAAAAGGAGAACTTCCCGCGGCTTTGTTCGTTATCTTTGATAGGTGAGCAAGAAAAATCCAGCCATTAGCGAATACGAGATCGAGGAAATCGAAGTCTTTGGTGCGCGGGCACACAATCTCAAAAACATTGACATTAAGATTCCGCGAAACAAGCTCGTGGTCATAACGGGCATTAGTGGAAGCGGCAAATCTTCTCTGGCTTTTGACACGATTTACGCAGAGGGTCAACGTCGTTATATGGAAAGCTTTTCGGCTTACGCTCGACAATTCGTAGGTGCTTTTGAACGGCCAGATGTTGATAAAATCACTGGGCTCAGTCCCGTTATCTCTATAGAGCAGAAAACGACCAGTAAGAACCCTCGCTCGACCGTTGGTACGGTTACCGAGATATATGACTTCCTGCGCTTACTCTTTGCTCGTATCGGAGAAGCCTATTCCTACAATACAGGAAAGGCGATGATTCAGTTTTCGGATCAGCAAATCTTGAAATACATTCAAGATAATTACGCGGAGGAAAAGATTGTTTTGTTGGCTCCTTTAGTGAAAGGGCGAAAAGGTCATTACCGTGAACTCTTTCAACAAATCAAAAAACAAGGATATCTAAAAGTTCGAGTAGACGGAGAGATCGTCGACATCAAACCCAAAATGCAGGTGGATCGCTACAAGATTCACGACATCGAAGTAGTGATTGATCGCTTGGCTGTTACGGATAAGATGAAGACTCGCTTAAATCAGTCGATGCAAGATGCTTTGCGTGCAGGCGGCGGCTTAATGTTGGTCATGGAGCACAAATCGGGAAACATGAAGGCTTTTAGTAAGTCATTGATGTGTGAAGAAACTGGCCTTTCTTATGATATTCCTTCTCCCAATAGCTTCTCTTTCAATTCGCCTTACGGAGCTTGTCCCAACTGCAAGGGCTTAGGAACCATTAATGACATTGACTTGGATTTGATGATGCCCGACAAAAGTCTGAGCATAAAACAACAAGGCATTGTTCCATTAGGCCAAGAAAGAGATAATTACACTTGGAAGAAAATTCGTTCGCTAGCGAAGAAACACAAATTCAAGCTCACGACCCCTTTAGAGGATTTGCCAAAAGAAACCTTGCAATTGATCCTTTTTGGAAGTGGCGATCCTGTGAATGTAAAACTGGACAACAGTGCTAGTAAGTGGTACCAAAGCGAAAACGAAGGGATCGCGAACATGGTTTTGCGCTCTTATAATGACACCAGTTCGGACAGCCTGAGAAGATGGGCGGAGGAATTTATGTACAAAAAGACTTGTCCCGTTTGCGAAGGGCAACGCTTGCGCAAAGAGTCTCGCTATTTCAAACTGGCAGAAAAAAACATTTCGGATGTCGCGGGTCTGGACATCGGTGAATTGTATGCTTGGCTAGATCGCTTACCAAAGTCTTTGAATAAAAGACAGAAAACGATTGCTACTGAATTGTTGAAGGAAATAAAAACGCGGGTCAAATTCCTCCTGGATGTTGGCTTGGATTATTTGGCCCTGGATCGACCTGCACGGTCCCTTTCTGGTGGTGAATCACAACGCATTAGATTAGCGACGCAAATTGGTTCGCAGTTGGTGGGAATTACTTACATATTGGACGAGCCGAGTATTGGATTGCACCAGCGAGACAATCACCGACTCATTGATTCGCTTCGTTCTCTAACAGATGTGGGAAATACCGTTATTGTGGTGGAGCATGATCGCGATATTATGATGGCTGCCGATCACTTGATTGACCTTGGGCCTGGTGCAGGTATTCTAGGCGGTGAGGTTGTGGGAGAAGACGTGCCGAAAAAATTCGCCAAGATGAAAACTTCTACGGCGAAATTCTTGAATGATAGAAACGAAATTCCTGTCCCGGAAAAACGAAGAAAAGGAAATGGTAATAAAATCGTCTTAAAAGGCGCAAAAGGGAACAATCTAAAAAACTTGAATGTTGAATTTCCCCTAGGGAAGTTTATTTGTGTTTCGGGTGTTTCTGGGAGTGGAAAATCGACCTTGATTAATGAAACCCTCTACCCTATTTTACGACAGCATTTTCATCACTCCAAAAAGAAACCACTTCCCTACAAGAGTTTTGAAGGCATCGATTTATTGGATAAAGTGATCGAAATTGATCAGTCGCCGATTGGTCGAACTCCTAGATCCAATCCTGCTACTTACGTGGGCTTTTTTACGGATATACGCGCCTTATTTGCGAAAATTCCCGAAGCACAAATTAGAGGATACAAGACTGGCCGTTTTTCCTTTAATGTAAAAGGCGGTCGTTGCGAAACTTGCGGCGGCGGTGGAATGCGTGTTATTGAAATGAATTTCTTGCCGAATGTTCATGTGCAATGTGAACATTGTTTGGGCAAACGCTACAATCGTGAAACCCTCGAAATTCGTTACAAAGGAAAATCCATCAGCGATGTTTTGAACATGACGGTCGATGAAGCTTGTGTTTTCTTCGAAGCTTATCCGAAAATATTTCGTCGCGTAAAAACCTTACAAGACGTTGGGCTCGGCTACATTACTTTGGGTCAATCGGCTACGACACTTTCTGGCGGAGAAGCGCAGCGCGTAAAATTGTCGACAGAATTGAGCAAGCGAGACACTGGACAAACGCTCTATATATTGGATGAGCCTACAACGGGTTTGCACTTCCAAGATATTTTGATGCTTCTAAAAGTTTTGGATCGTCTAGTGGAAAAGGGAAATACCGTTTTAGTGATTGAGCACAATATGGACATCATAAAATCGGCTGATTACATTATTGACATCGGTCCTGAAGGTGGACATAAAGGAGGCACCTTGGTTTGCAAAGGAACACCAGAGCAAGTAGCCAAGAATAAAAAAAGCCACACAGGTCATTTTTTAATTGATGAATTGAATGCGTAATCATCAAAGGCGTGAATTAGCGCTTTTATTTATTTGCTAATAAATAAAACTCGCAGGATAACTCAGCACTTTCTATTTCCCAATTGTTCTTTTTGCGTTCTTGTTTATTCATTTATTAAACCAATAAAAGTGAAGCAATGATTCAATCGTATAGAAAGAAAAACACTGCGGAAGAAAACTACGACAGTATTGTTATTGGATCAGGGATTGGGGGCTTAAGTACTGCAGCCATTTTATCCAAGGAAGGACAGAAAGTCTTGGTCTTAGAACGTCACTACACTGCAGGCGGATTTACGCATATTTTTAAACGAAAAGGATTTGAGTGGGATGTAGGTATTCACTACATCGGAGAAGTGCAAAAACCGAACAGTGGAATCCGAAAACTGTTTGACTACATCACGGATGGTGAACTGAAATGGGCGGACATGGGTGAGGTCTATGATCGCATTATTATTGGCGACAAACATTATGACCTAGTAAAAGGCGTAGAGAATTTTCGCCAACAAATGCACGAATATTTTTCGCTAGAAAAGGCGGCCACCGACGAATATATTTCGATGGTTTTTGCAGCGACAAAAAGTATGCAAAAATATTTCATGGACAAGGCACTTCCGCCTTTGGTCAGTAAAGTCGTGGGTTCCTTTTTACGGAAACCCTTTCATAAATACTCCGATCAAACGACCTACGAGGTACTCAGTGGACTGACTAAAAATGAGGAATTAATAAAAGTGCTCTCTGCGCAGTACGGTGATTATGGCTTACCGCCAAAGAAGAGCAGTTTTGCGATGCATGCCACAGTGGTTCGTCATTACTTCAGCGGAGGAAGTTTTCCCATTGGGGGTTCTTCGCAGGTGGTGGA
>CALFBW010000295.1 GCA_937951415.1 uncultured Chitinophagales bacterium
TATTGAGAAGGAATTATTTTTTATTGAAATGGAATACACCTTAGCAGCTGATTCGTTGATTGCTTTTTCGTTTTTATTTCCTAAAAAAACACGCAAGTATGGAAGTTAATTTGGATAAAATAAGAGAAAACTATGCTCAAATGTCAGATTTGAAATTGGAGCGAATAGCGAAATCTGACATTGCTTCTCTTCATCCAGATGTTGTTCCGATTGTTAAAGAAGAAATCAAGAAAAGAGGTTTGGATGAAAATCTGTATCGTGGAATCGAAGCCCAAACCACTGAATTCACAGAAGAGCAAGTCTATGCAATGCGTGATAAAATCAAAAGCCTAAGTTGTCCCAAGTGCGGAGAGCACAAAGACGATTTGTATGGAGGTATTATTCGAAAAGTTAGGAGCTACATTGTTTTCACCTCCTATCAAACCAAGTCACTCATTGCTTGCCGTTCTTGTGTTGAAGGCGAGCGCAAAGCCCAACTTATCAAAAATAGCCTCTTGGGCTGGTGGGGTTTCCCCTGGGGCTTATTTATTCATACACCACATTCCATAATAAATCACTTCTTGGATCTTAGAAAAAGGGAAGAAACTAGTGAGGCTCTTCTCATCGGTTTTGCTTTAGAAAATATTGGCGAGTTAACGACCAATTGGGAAGATGAGGATGCCCTTGTCGAATTTATTCATCATCACAATAATCAGTAATTACTCCAACTTGTCAAAAGATTTTCACCATTAAATAGCACAGCTAGACACGATTGTAATTCAACGACTACCATGAGGACGAAAAAAGCAAGCTGAATTTTTTGGAGATTTTTGAAAGTATCTTATCAAAAATCAACCGATTATTTCTGACACTAACTCCAAATTCGTTTCGAATGATGATCTAGATGCCTTTATGTTTAGTGCACAACATAAGCACAAGGACTCAAAAGACTTTAATGCCGCAGAAATCTTCAATTGGTTCGAGAAAAAAGGAAACGGCACATACGGAACACTCTACATTTATGACGATGAAGATAGTAATGATGATGAAGACGATCATAAAGTAGCATGCGATTCAAAAACGAAAAGCTATTGCCCCTAGAACGGTAAAGGCTCATTAATCAATTAGTCAATTCACCAAGTCCCATTTATTAAGAAATTCGTATTTTGCTAGATCGGATTCATGCTTTATTTTCAACAAAATCCTAGAAGATGAAAAGGTCTATACTGTTCTTTTTGATTGGCTTAAGTAGCACGATGTTGTTTGCCAATGACAGTACTTATATAGAAAGACAAATTGCCTACGTAGATGCAGCCTTGCAAAATGACGGCGGCAACAAAATGACTTTACAGGCTTTTCGTGACGAACCATTGGATGCTGAGGCCTTAGAATCTTTGCTGTCTGTTTTGCCCAATAAATACGATCCCGATTTTCAAATCGTGGAGTTGATACGTGTCCTCTTCTACGCGGATGGACTTTATGACGATGATATTCTACCAGTGCTAGAAGAGATACCGATGTGGTTAAACAAGGGTGATACGCTCCGAAATTACTGGACGGAAAATCATATGATTATGTGGATGAGTACCGAATGGTTACTCCATGAACGTTACGACTGGCCGGTCAAGGCAGATTTATATCAAAGACTAAAGTACTATTTAGAACTGAAGAAAGAATACGGATTCTATGAATTTTTCTCTTCCGTTTATTTCCCCTATACCTTAAGTGGCCTATTAAATTTGTATGAGTTTACAGAAGATCCCGTCTTGAAAGAAATGTCTATGGAAGTCGCGCAGCTCTTGTTAAAAGACCTCTTGAAACCAAGCACTGATTTAGGAGTTTATTTCCCAGCCGCTGGTCGATGTTATCCCGAGAAATACGAAAGTGCTTACGGACAAAATCACAGCAGTCTGATTTATTTATTGACGGGTTTTGGAGAGGTCCCAAGCAGAGCCACGCATGCAGGAGCATTTTTGGCGACCTCAACACTACCCGTCGACGAAGTCATTGCCAGTTGGACACCAACGCTAGATACTCTTGTCCAAGTGGGTCATTCTTTAGAAAGTAGTTTTGAAATAAACAGCGAATTGTCTCCAACAGATCAACTCGTTTTTCAATGGAGTACTGGAGGATATGCACATCCTCTATTGGCAGAACAAACTTTTCAATTGCTAGCCGATTCCAGTCTTTGGGATCACAAAGATTGGGATGCATTACAGGCACTATCTTTTGTTATTCCATCGGACGCACCAGAATTAGCTGAAGAACTAAATGTTATTTCATACAGTTCGCTCATTTCTGGGCATGATGTTCGAATTTTCAAAAACAATTCGGTCGCTCTAATGTCCACTAGTACTCTAATGCAAGGAAAAGTTGGTTATCAACAATGGCCATTCGCGGCAACGGTCGGAACAACAGCAGTATTTACAGAATCTGGAAACGTGGAAAGCGACTGGAGTGATCGAGATCGGAATGTCGAAAACACACATCTACCTAAAGTGGTACAAAATAGCAATATCGCATTAGTGATGTATCGCCCCGAACCGATTCCATCTATTTTACAACTCTTTGCAGGCGAATTATTTGCAGATAAAGAAGTAGCTCTATTCTGGCAAGAAGATGCTTACGACGAAATCCTTGAAGACGGGAATTGGCTATTGGGCCGTCAAGATGATAACTATGTAGCTGTTCGAAGAAGCTGTACCGAAATGCTCAATTCTTGGTGGGCTTGTCCGACGGAAACTGGGCAAACTTGGGTGATTGTTGTGGGTGATGCTTTCATGTATGAGAGTTTCGAGAATTTCCAAAATATTATTGCAGCAGCAGAGTATTCGGAAGAGTGGTCTTACGATCTTGAAACTAGTCAATCTACCTATTATGCGGAAGTTATGGTAGACACCCTTTCGGCAGAATACAGCTGGGCCATTGATAGTGTTTTGACCAGTGTAAAAGGTTTTGTGCAATCGAGTGGTTTTTCTATTTATCCGAACCCAAGTGCTGACCATGTTAATCTTGACTTCGGTAATGGAATAAATACGCCCATTTACATCCGAGTTTTTGATGCACTAGGAAAAGAAATTCATACCGCAAAAATTGATGGTTCAACAAACAAATTCGAGAAAATCCGAACTACTCATTGGCGATCGGGCATTTACACCATCCTCATTGAAATCGATGGAGAATACCAATACGAAAAACTGGTGAAATTTTGATTTTCTCTGAATTCCCGAAAAAATATTTATTCCTTCTATTCCTTTTTGCATGTACGATTACTCTACCTGCACAAAACGAAACTTGGGTAGATTCATTGGAGCAATATGCTTTGTATAAATTTCTTCCAGCAAAAAACTACCGCTGGACTTGGCAGAATGCCGCCTTACTAAACACCATAAAAGTTCAGCACGAAAATTCCGAAGGGACTGACGGGAAAAGCTATTTAGCTTATTTACGCACTGCTATGGATCGAAAATTCCACAGAGCAAATGGACGCACCCCTAACGCCGTAGCTTCTGGTCTGGGAATGGCTTATTTAGCAAGAGTCACAAAAGAAGCGCCATTTAAAAAATCGGCCCTGGCTATTTATGAAGACTATCAGAAAATCCCCAAAACTCCAGAAGGAGGTATTTCGCATTTAAAAAATTTCACAGAACTCTGGGACGACACCATATTTATGGTCGGTTGCTACTTGCGAGAAATGTACTTGCTTACTGGTGATGAAAAATACCTTGAAGAGCTCATTTTGCAAATTGAAATTCATCATGAAAAATTACAAGACCCAGAATCGGGCTTGTGGTTTCATGCTTGGGATGGTGACAATAAAAACAGAAGCAATTTCATTTGCGGACAAAAAGGCTGGAGCGACAATCCAGAAAAAAGGAGCCAAGAAATTTGGGGGCGAGCTAATGGATGGGTGATTGTCACCCTCGCAGAAACAGTGCGCGCCCTACCTCATTCTTCCGAAAAGCGAAAACAAATAGCATCCTATTTAAAAGAAATGCTAGTACTATTGCCAGAGCTGCAAGATAAATCTACGGGGCACTGGTACCAGCTTCCCATCCGCAAAGATGAAGCAGGAAACTTCATCGAAAGTTCTTGCACTGCAATGTTTGCCTTTGGAATCCTTGTGGGCTTAGAAGAAAAAATCATTGAAGGACAGCCATATGAAAAAGCGCTTAAAGCGGCTTATGAAGGCTTGAGAAAACACAGCATCGAGCAAGTTAAAGGTGAACTTCGAACACTTAACGTTTGCAATGGCACTTGTATCGGAGATAAATCGTATTACTTTAATAGAAGACGAAGTAAAGAAAAGAGTTTTGGTTTGGCAATGTTTATATTGTTCGGAAAGGAATACCTTAAAGCACTAGCTAAAGAAAATATCGCTACAGATCCACTTAATTGAAATCAATTACAAACGCAAAAGAGCACTGTGAAAGAAACTACATTAACCTACGAAAAATCTACAGCACCGATAATATGTGAGACCATCATGCTATCTGAATTTTCCAACAAAATTGAGCTGTTGGCTGTTTACGAGAAGTATGCGAATCTGCATCCCGTAAAATCAATTTTATTGACTTTGGATGATCGACATCAAGCAGAATATACCAGTGGACACACCTGCAATTCGAATGATCTAGATGACATTGAAGGACATGATTTGAGTTCTGTCCATCGATCTTGTTTTGAAGATGGAGAACACAAGGGCTACTTGAGCCATCCTTCTGAGTTTTTTATTCGCAAAAACAATTTTCTTGAAAAAGCCCAATCGTACAATTTCGAATCGGCTTGTAAAAAAGGTTTGACGATGGAAAAAGAAGAAATTGAACTACTAGAAAAAATAAATCAAGAACCACTCTCCTATCTTGACGAGGAATTAGCCTTAATGATTGTTCCTGTGGAACATGCCTTCGAATCAATTTCAGCCTTCCCGAATGGCTATTTTTCCTCCGATTTAGACCCATTCGAAAATTATGCTTTTGCTAAAAGGTTAGAAAATAAATATGAGTACAAATTATTAGGTATAGGAACATCGCTCATTGCCTTTAGAAAAAATCCTGATTTGACCACCGAACAATTACTAGAGCTAAGCACCGACTTAGGGAAACTGTATCATTGCAAAGCCAAGGATCTAAACTCGCTGCTACAAATCGACAATGATATTCTCTTTCTCAAATATTCCGAATATCTCGAATAGCATAATGATCACCAATTAAAATAAATTCATTCCCGTGTATCATATAGATAAAACAAATTGGATACTTGACGAAGACCAGGTCTATTTCAATTCCATTGGCAAAATTGGAGTTCCTTGGCTAAATAACAAGTTCGACCTGTGGATAGATACTGAGGAAAATTACGACAGCTTCACAGCATTACAATTATCGTCGCTCACAGAATTCTTAGCATTTCCCAATTCCGCAAAGGCAGAGCTAAAACATGAACTGCAAATTATTTATAGAACTTCAATAGATGAAAATCGAATAGTAGATACAGTGCATTTTTCCTCGGAAAATGTCATCAATTGGGAAGAAACGCAAATCTGTGTTCCGAAGCATCATGAATCTACAAACAAGTACGTATTTCTATTAGCAGAAACCCATTGGAAAATCCAAGAATCAGAATTCTGTTTGGAGTTAGAAATACTTTATGTTAACGGAGCCATCGAACTGGCTCAAGAAATGTCCGGTCTTTGGTGCAGGCCTGAATGGAAAGAAACTTATGGTAGAAGCATCCATGCGTAATTGATAAAACATGGCTATCAAGACTGCAGTGAATTATAGTAAGTAATAAATAAAACAGCATGAGTGAAAACGAATCATTTATTCTTCAATCAATTAGGAGCCAAATCCACATGGGTTTTCAGTCGATTGATGAAATTGCAGAAAACATACTAGAA